>DATDIY010000358.1:0-9062 GCA_036520815.1 Acidimicrobiales bacterium | reverse complement strand
GTGGGCTTCGTCGCCGGCCCCGCCATCGGCGCCCTCGCCGCCCTCGGAGGCGCCAAGCTGCCGTTCATCGTCGCCGCCGTCATCGCCGCGGTGAACGGGATCATCGCCATCCGTCGTCTGCCGGAGACGGCGAAGGGTGTGGCGGGCCACCCCCTGGCCGACCCCGACGCCGTCGCGGCACGCGAAGCCGAGTTCGCCGCCTTCGAGGCCTCGGTCGACCGGGACGCCGAGGATCTCTCCGTCGGGCCGCACATCGAGATCGAGCCGTCGATCGCCGCTGGTCTCGACGGCGAGCGCATCGCCCTGGAGCCGGCGCTCGATGGTCCCGGGCTCGTCGAACCGGCCCACCTGGCCCGGCCGGATCCGTCCGCCACGGACTCGAGCCAGCGCTCCGCCATCGTGCGGTTCATCTTCGTGGCCTTCGTGGGCATGATCGCCTTCAGCGGGTTCGAGGCGACGTTCTCGCTCCTCGCCTCGGAGCGCTACGGCCTCGCCCTCGCCGGCACGTCGGCGGTGTTCGCCGGCATCGGCGTGGTGCTCGTGCTCGTCCAGGTCGGGTTCATCCACCCGGTCGTGATGTGGCTGGGCGAGACCGGCACCCTGCGGGTCGCGCTCCTGTCGAACGCCGTCGGGCTCACCCTGTTGGCCTTCGATCTCGGATGGGTGGGTCTGGTGCTCGCGTTGCTCGCCCTCACCGTCGGCCAGGGCCTGCTCACGCCCACGCTGTCGTCGGCCGTCTCGGGTCGGGCCGGCTCGCAGCGGGGCCAGTGGCTCGGTTGGCAGCAGTCCGCCGGTGGCCTGGCGCGCGTGCTCGGTCCGATTCTGGCGGGCTCCCTGTTCGAGTTCACCGGTGTCGGGGCGCCCTATGTCATGGGGGCGGTGCTGGTCGCGTTCGCCGTGGCGCTGGTCCCCGCCGAGCCCAGGTAGGCCAACCAGGAGTCGCCGGACCCACTTCCGGAACCGCGCGTGAATCCGTTGTTCCAGCGACATGACACGTTGTTCCAGCGACGGAGATACGCGCGGAAGGGCCTGGTGCCCGGGTTGGGTTACCCGCTGGTAACTTGTACGAGCCGGTGCGGTCGGTACCGGCGCCTCGCCCGACGAGATCTCCCTCCCCGATGAGGTGGCCGACATGTCCGACTTCAGCCTCGACCTGAGCGAGGACCACCAGACCATCCAGAAGTGGGTGCACGACTTCGCCGAGGACGTCGTGCGACCGGCCGCCCACGAGTGGGACGAGCGCGAAGAGTTCCCTTGGCCGGTGGTGCAGGAAGCGGCCGCGGTCGGCCTCTACGGCTGGGAGTTCATGGCCAGCAGCCTGAGCGACCCCACCGGGCTCACGCTGCCCATCGCCATCGAGGAGCTGTTCTGGGGCGATGCCGGCATCGGCCTGTCGATCATGGGCTCCGGCCTGGCGGCCGCTGGCATCAGCGGCAACGGCACCCCCGAGCAGGTCATGGAGTGGGTGCCCCAGTGCTACGGCACCGCCGACGACGTGAAGCTCGGCGCCTTCTGTGTGAGCGAGCCCGACGCCGGCTCCGACGTGTCGTCGCTGCGTACCCGGGCCGTCTACGACGAGGCCGCCGACGAGTGGGTGCTCAACGGCACCAAGGCGTGGATCACCAACGGCGGCATCGCCGATGTGCACGTCGTCGTGGCCGCCGTCGATCCCGAGCTGAAGGGCCGGGGCCAGGCGAGCTTCATCGTCCCCCCCGGCACGGCCGGCCTCTCGATGGGGCAGAAGTACCAGAAGCACGGCATCCGGGCGTCGCACACCGCTGAGGTCGTCCTCGAGGACGTGCGGGTCCCGGGCCGGTGCCTGCTCGGCGGCAAGGAGCGCCTCGACGAGAAGCTGGCCCGGGCCCGCGAAGCCGGCCACTCCGGCGCCAAGCAGCCGGCGATGTCGACGTTCGAGGCGACCCGCCCCGCCGTCGGCGCCCAGGCCCTCGGCGTCGCTCGTGCCGCCTACGAGTTCGCCCTCGACTACGCCAAGGAGCGGGTCGCCTTCGGCAAGCCGATCATCATGAACCAGGCCATCGCCTTCAAGCTGGCCGACATGAAGACCGAGATCGACGCCGCCCGCCTGCTCGTGCACCGCGCCGCGTGGATGGCGGCCACCAAGAAGACCTTCGTCGCCGGCGAGGGCTCGATGTCGAAGCTGAAGGCCAGCGAGGTCGCGGTGTGGGTGACCGAGCAGGCCATCCAGATCCTCGGCGGGTACGGCTACACCCGCGAGTACCCCGTGGAGCGCTGGCACCGCGACGCCAAGATCTTCACCATCTTCGAGGGCACCTCGGAGATCCAGCGCCTGGTGATCGCCCGCAACATCTCCGGGCTGCGCATCGAGTAGCTCCACGAGGGAGAACGTCGCCAGTCGACTCGGCTACACCGCCGCCGCCCCTCGCTGGACAGACAGCACTGGAGGGACCAGCTACTCGGCTCAGAAGGCCAGATACGCCAGTCCAATGACCGCAAGGCCGACCAGCGAGGCGATGACCGCGGCCGAGGTGATCCGATTCGCCTGCTTGAGCTCGCAAAGCTCCCGGTCGGACACATCAGGCTGTCGAGCGACTGCTCGAAGCCGCAGCCCTACGACCCCTCGAAACAGAAACCCGAAGAGGGTCGCGACGCCGAAGAACACAAGCACGGCCACCATCATCAGACGCGCTCTCCAATCGGCAGAGTTGTCCGATCCATCATCCCACGCCGACGATGTGCATGGTCGTGTGGGCGCCGGCGGCCACCAGCGCGTCGACCAGTTCGTCGAGGGCGGCGAATCCGTGGGGTCAGCCCGTGAAGCTCGGTGTGCCCACGGCCGCCACCGCCACCTCGGCGGGGCCGCAGGTGCCGGGGAGGTCGACGGCGACCCCGACGGGACCGCCGGTCCCCCCGTCGGGGACGAAGTACGCCTCGGTCTGCAGCACCGCGGTACCCGACTGCTGCGACCCGGGGAATGTGGTGACCACGACTTCGGTTCCGCCCGGCTCGATCGGTGACAGCTGGAGCGGGCTCTGGACGGGGTTGCTGTAGGGCCCACCGAGGTTCTCGGAGTACGCGAACAGGAACCCGATCGGGGTCGTCCAGACGTTCTCCAACGTCCACGTGATCTCCCAGCTGCGCGCTGAGGTGCAGACGGGCACGCCCGTGATGGTGAGAGCGTCGACCATCCCCGGCGTCACGAAGGTGGTGGTGGTCGTGGAGCTGGTGTCGGTGGTGGTCGTCTGGGCACCGCTGGGCAGGGCCAGGGCAACCACCACCAGGAGCGGCGCGATGACGGCGAGCGTGACGACGGTCCTGCGCATGGCGACCACCCCGATCGGATCGAGCGTCGGACGAACCTGTCAACCGTCGCGCCCGGGGGCGCGCCCCCACCAGGGTCCATGGACCCTCACAAGGCTGTTGCTCGGTGGGGCCCGCTACAGGCTCTCGCCGAGGACCATGGGGAACGTGTCGGTGGCCCGGATGACGGGCGTGAACTCGAGCTCGACGCCGGGCGCGATGCGGTAGTCGGGGATGCGCTCGTGCCACACCCGCAGGGCGACGCGCAGCTCGAGGCGGGCCAGGTGGGAGCCGAGGCACCGGTGTGGGCCACCACCGAAGGAGAGGTGGCGGTTGCCGTCGCGGTCGAAGCGCACCTCGTCGGCGTCGGGGAGCCCGTCGAGATCGAGGTTCGACACGCCGTGGAGCATGTAGACGGTGTCGCCGGCCTGCACCGGGCAGCCGGCGAGGATGGCGTCCCCCGCCACGACCCGAGGCGTCATCATCAACGGGGTCTCGTAGCGGAACAGCTCCTCGACGGCGCCGCGGACGATCGAGGGGTCGTCGACGATCTGGCGGCGGTGGTCGGGGTGCTCGGCCAGGTAGGCGAAGAAGCAGTCGAGCGTGGCCGACACGGTGTCGAGCCCACCGAGCAGGAGCGGGAAGCAGATCTCGAGGAGCTCGTCGCGGGTGAGTGGTCGGCCGTCGATCTCGGCATCGAGGAGGTCGCTCAGCACGTCGTCGGTGCGCTGTTGCTCCCGGGCGTCGAGGGCGTCGCCGAAGTAGGCGAAGATTTCGTCGGCGGTCTTCTCCTTGAAGGCCTGGCACCGCGGGTCGTCGAAGTGGGTGCCCAGCACGACGTGGGCCCGCATGATCCCGTCCTTCATGGCGAGGAGGTGGGGGAGGTCGTCGAGCGGGAGACCGATCATGGCCAGGAAGACCTGCGACGGGAACGGCACCGAGAACTGCTGGGCGAAGTCGATCTCGGTGGCGTCGCCGAAGTCGTCGATGAGGCCGTGCACCAGCTGCTCGATCGGACCTTCGAGGAGCGCCATGCGCTGCGGGGAGAAGATCGGGTCGACGATCCGTCGCCAGGCGCGGTGGACGGGCGGGTCGATCTCCAGTGGGATCAGGGCCCGCTCTGTGCCCATGCTGCCGGCGTTCCCGCTGCTCGTGTAGATCTCGGGGTGCCGCAGCACCTCCTCCTCCGACGTCCGCGAGGTGGTGACGATCGTGGCACCGTCGGCGCCCTCGATGCGCAGCACGGGGCCGGCCTCGCGGAGGGCCCGATAGGTGGCCTGCGGATGGCGCGTCATGGCGGCGTCCATCCCCATGATCACGCTGCCGGTGCCGGTCTCGACCTCCGGCTCGACGCCGTTCGCTGTCGGATCTGCCATGGGTCCCTCCCCGCTCGCCGCCCCCGGCGCACCGCTATCGTAGGGCGCGAGTCAAGTTCGACGCCTTAATTGGAGCCGAGCGGGGGACCTCGAAGCGGGTGGGGGAGGGGGAGCGGTGCACGTTCACGTCGATCCGGATCGCTGCCAGGGCCACGCCCGCTGCTGGGACGTGTGCCCCGAGGTGTTCACCCTCGACGACGAGGGACACGCGTCGGCGACGACCGCGGCGGTGTCGCCCGAGCTCGAAGCCGATGTCAGAGAAGCGGCTGCGCTCTGTCCGGAGCGGGCGATCACCGTCGAGTGATCCGAGATCAAGGGACCATCATGAAGATCGAAGCAGGCAAGGTCGGGGTCGTGACCGGGGCGGCGAGCGGCCTGGGCCGGTCGCTGGCGCTGCAGCTCGCAGAGCGAGGCATGAGCATCGTGCTGGCCGACATCGAGAAGGCCCCGCTGGACGAGGCGCTGGCGGAGGCGGAAGCGCTCGGGGCGACGGCGATCGGCGTGCCGACCGACGTACGGTCCGGCGACCAGGTCGACGCGCTGGCGGCGGCGACGCTCGAGCGGTTCGGGCGGGTCGACGTGGTGGTGAACAACGCCGGCGTGTGCCACGTGCCGGGACCGATGTGGAGCTTCACGGTCGACGACTGGCGCTGGATCCTCGACACCAACCTCTGGGGTGTCGTGAACGGGATGCGGGCCTTCGTGCCCCACCTCGTCGCCCAGAACTCGGGGCACGTGGTCAACACCGCGTCGATGGCGGGCATCTCCACCAGTCCCAGCCTCGGGCCCTACTCGGCCTCGAAGCACGCGGTGGTGGGGCTCTCCGAAGGGCTCGCCGCCGATCTCGCCATCGCCGCGCCGGGCGTCCGGGTCACCATCGTGTGCCCTGGCGGCATGCAGACGAACATCTTCACCGCCGAGCGCAACCGCCCGGCGGAGCTCGTGGTCAGCGACCGCCCTGCGACCGACGCCGACATCGGTGGGGTGGTCGAGTGGATGGCGACGGTCAGCGGTCCGGACATGGCTCCCGCCGACGCCGCGGCGGCGGTGATCGCAGGCATCGAGGCCGACCTGCTCCACGTCGCGCCCAACGGCTCCGTCGTCGGCGTGCGCACCCGGGTCGAGCACCTCCTCGACGACCTGGCCGGCGCCTGATCGCTCGGCGCCGACCGACATCGCGCTGTCCACCTGAGGAGGTTGGGGCGGCCGATCGGGCGTCACTACCCTCGCCGCCGGAGGGGGACACCGGGCCTCCCGGTGACGGCCAGCACGGGAGGTGATGTGGGTCGCATTCCGTACAAGTGGGTGGTGGCCACCGTCTTCGTGGCGGGCGTGTTCATGGACCTGCTCGACACGAGCGCCGTCAACGTCGCCCTCCCCGAGCTGAGCCGACAGTTCGGCGCCAGCGTCAACCAGATCGAGTGGGTGGTCCTCGGCTACCTCCTGGCTCTCGCCGTCTCCATCCCCGCGTCGGGCTGGGTCGGCGACCGGTTCGGGACCAAGCGGACCTACCTGTTCGCGCTGGCCATGTTCACCGGTGCGTCGGTGCTGTGCGGGCTGGCCGACACGTTGGCGGAGCTCACCGCCTTCCGGATCCTGCAGGGGATCGGCGGCGGGATGCTGATCCCGGTCGGCACGGCCATGTTGTTCCGCGCCTTCCCTCCGATCGAGCGAGCGAAGGCGTCGACGGTCCTGATGCTGCCGACCGTGCTCGCGCCCGCCCTCGGCCCGCTCGTCGGAGGATGGTTCGTCACCAACCACTCGTGGGAGTGGATCTTCTTCCTCAACGTGCCGGTCGGCGTCGCCGCCTTCATCCTCGGCGCCATCGGGCTGAAGGAGCACCGCGAGCCGGCCGCCGGGCGCTTCGACGGGGCCGGATTCGTGTTGTCCGGCGGCGGGTTGGCCGCCGTGCTCTTCGCCCTGTCACATGGTCCCACCGACGGTTGGGGCTCACCGGCGGTGCTGATCCCCGGGCTCGGCGGCCTCCTCGCCTTCGCCGCCCTCGTCTGGGTGGAGACCCACATCGACGAGCCGATGCTCGCCCTGCGGCTCCTGAAGGAGCGGATGTTCCGTCGGGCGAACATCGTGACGATGCTCGCTTTCTCGAGCTTCGTCGGCCTGCTCTTCCTGATGCCGTTGTTCCTGCAGGAGCTGCTCGGGCTGACTGCGTTCGAGTCGGGCCTCGTGGTGTTCCCGCAGGCGATCGGCATGGTGATCACCAGCCAGATCTGCGGCCGGCTCTACCACTCCGTCGGCCCGCGCCGGCTGCTCGTGTTCGGGCTCGTCTCCATGTCGGTCGTGAGCATGGGTCTGCTGTTCATCGGGTTCGACACGAGCATGGGGACCATCGGGGTGATCATGTTCATCCGGGGGCTCGCGCTCGGCTTCGTGTTCGTGCCGATCCAGGCTGCCGCCTACGCCAACGTCGCCCCGTCCGACACCGGCCGGGCCTCCGCCATCTTCTCGGCGCTCCGCCAGATCTCGGCGTCGCTCGGAGTCGCCATCCTCGCCACCGTGCTGGTGGAGTCGACGTCGCGCTTCACCGAGGACGCTGCGACCGAGACACAGGTGCAGCAGTCGACGCTCGACGCCTTCCACTTCTCCTTCTTCGTCGGGTCGCTGCTCGTCCTGGCCGCGGGCGCGTCGGCGATGATGATCCGCGACAGCGACGTCGCCCACACCATGCGGCGCTACGCCGAGCCGGAGCGCCGGATCGAGCCGGACGAGGCCGTCGGGATCGAGTGACGGTCGATAGGGGCCACGTATCGTCTCCGGGCCGGCCGACGAACGAGGAGTCCCCGATGACCGACAAGACCGCCTTCAGCGACGAGCAGTGGCACGCCCTCACCGACGCCCCGGTGGCGCTCATGGCGGCGATGACCATCGTCGGCGACCACGGGCCCATCTCTCTGCTCAAGGAGTCGGCCGCCGGTGCCAAGGCCATCACTCTGCCGGCGCACTCCGGTCCGGCCGACCAGCTCATCGCCGAGATCGTCCCGGACGCCAAGGACAAGCAGGCCCGCCACGACGCCAAGCAGCACAAGGGCGCCACGCCCAACGTGGTGGTCGACGGTCTGGTCGCCGATGTCATGACGGCGGTCAGCGCCCTCGACCACATCCCGGCCGAGGAAGGCGCCCAGGTGCGGCAGTGGTTCTACGACATCGCCGCCGCTGTGGCCGGCGCCTCCAAGGGCGTGAAGCCAGCCGAGCAGGAGCTGCTCGAACGCCTCGCCGGCCTGTTGCGCACCAGCGCCTGAGCCGGAAGTCGGCGATCGACGCGACGAGGTGCCCGACCACGCTGTCGGGCACCTCGTGAGCAGCAGTGTCGCTGGGTTGGTCAGGTGTAGACGAAGAAGCAGCCGGCGTTGTAGCCGTGGGTCTCGACCTTGTCGGCCTCGTCCAGCGTGGCGATGGCGGAGTCGAAGTCGTTCGCCTGGATCTGGTCGTGGGCGATGTCCTGGAGGGTCTCCTGCTGCTGGGCCATGATCTCGCAGTCCCTCTCGGAGGCGGTGCCGGTGCCGGTCGAGCCGCCCGAGACCTTGGCGCTGGTGCCCATCGGCATCGACTGCTCGTCCTCGTCGCTCGACTCGCCCTGCACGTTGCGGGGGTCGAGGGTGATCGTGCGGGTGGCCGTGCCGCCCTCGCCGTGGGCGGTGAGCAGGAACGAGTGCGACGAGTTGCAGTTGAACGGAAGGCTGGTCTCGCCGTCGGCCGGGTACTCGGCGTAGACGCCGGGGCCGTCGATGGAGATGGTGACCTTCGAGGCGTGGGTCGTGCTCCACGAGGCGGTGAACTCCTGGAAGTTGCCGTTGTGGCAGTCGATGTTCTCGGGAGTCGCGAAGCTGTCGATCACCGGCTTGGGAGCCGACGGCTGTCCGCCGCCGTTGTTGCTGTTGCCGCCGTTCGAGGAGGACGGCTCGTTAGCCGGGGCGACTGTGGCATCACCCTCGACGGGCACGCCCGTGTCGCTGAGGGCGTCGCTCGGCACCGTGGCGGTGGCCTTCAGGGCGGTGGCGTTGCTCGAGGCGTCGTCGCTGCCGGCGGAACCGCAGCCGACGAGCCCAGCGGTGAGAGCGGCGCCGACGGCAACGGCGCCGAGGACTCGGGCGGTGCGACGGTTGCGGCGGATCTGGCGGAACTCGGTGGTGAGGTTCGTGTCCATGGCGGTGTCTCCTGTTTCCGACCCGCCGGTCCGTCCGGCGTGCGTCGGAGGTCCTGACGGAGGAGCTGACCGCCGCTTACAGCCCCGAGCGAGAAATCTCCGCTCCGGGCGCTGCTCATCCGCTACCTCGATGCAGCGGGATCGGTGCGCAACCTCCACCTCACCACCATCAGCAGCGGGGACTTCGCCGCCAGCTGAGCTCAGGCCGCTCGTGGGGTTCCGCGGGCACGGTTCCAGGCGATGGT
>DATDIY010000357.1:0-4374 GCA_036520815.1 Acidimicrobiales bacterium | reverse complement strand
CGACGAGCACCGGTATGGGGGCACTCGCCTTAGCGAAGGAGGAGCTCCGAGGTGGTGGTGCGCAGACGCATGGAGCTGACAGTACCGCGATTTGACGATCGTGCGCCGTTCGGCCCATCTGGCCCCGACCGACGAGGTTCCGGTCGGCCACGGAGCGACCGGAGCGGCGGGGGTTCGCCCGTCGGTGCCGGGCCTCCTACAGCGTGTCGACCGAGAGGATGCCGTCGACGGCGCGCAGCGCGTCGCACACCTCGACGGGCACCACGTCGGACGTGGCGAGCACCATCATCGCGGTGGCCCCGTTGGCGGCCCGACCCACGTCCATGTCGGCGATGTTCACGCCGGCCTCGCCCACGATGGTGCCGACCCGCCCGATCATCCCGGGGCGGTCGTCGTTGCGCACCACGAGCATGTGGTTGGCCGGCGGCACGTCGACGCGGTGGTCGTCGACGCTCACCAGGCGGGCCTCACCCTCGAGCCCGACGAGCGTGCCCGACAGGTTGTGCTCGCCGCCGCGCACCGAGATCAGGTTCACGTAGTGGTGTGAGGTGGTGGTGGCCGTCTCGGTCACGACGATGCCGTGCTCGTCGGCCAGCTTCGGCGCGTTGACATAGGAGACCGGGTCGTCGCTGATGCGCCCGAAGAACCCCTTGAGCATCGACAGGGTGAGGATGCGGGTGTCGTAGCCGCCGATCTCACCCTGGTAGGAGATCTCGAGGGCCTGCACCGAACCGGCCAGCCCGGCGAACAGCGCCCCGAGCCGCTCGGCGAGCGAGAGGAACGGCCGCACCGTCTCACTGGCCTCGGCTGCGTTCACGTTCACCGCGAAGGGCACGAAGTCGCCGGCCAGCGCCAGCCCGACCATCTCGGCGATGGTGTCACCGGCCTTGTCCTGGGCCTCGTGGGTGCTGGCGCCCAGGTGCGGGGTCACCACGACCTCGGGCAGGCCGAACAGCGGGGACTCGGTGGTCGGCTCGCGGTCGAACACGTCGAGGGCGGCGCCGCCGACGTGACCGGAGCGGATGGCGTCGGCCAGGTCGGCTTCGACCACGATGCCGCCCCGGGCCACGTTGATGATGCGGATCCCGGGCTTGGCCTTGGCCAGGGCCGTCGCGTCGATCAGTCCGATGGTCTCGGGGGTCTTGGCCACGTGGATGGTGACGAAGTCAGAGGTGGCGAGCAGCGTGTCGAGATCGACGAGCTCGATGTTCATCCGCCGGGCCATCTCGTCGGACACGAACGGGTCGTACGCCACCAGGCGCATGCCGAAGGCCATGGCCCGCTGGGCAACGAGCTTGCCGATGCGGCCCAGACCGACGATGCCGAAGGTCTTGTCGGCCAGCTCGACGCCGGTCCAGCGACTGCGCTCCCAGCGACCCGACACCAGCGCGGCGTGGGCCTGAGGGACGTTGCGGGCCTGGGCCAGGAGGAGGGCCATGGTGTGCTCGGCGGCCGAGAGGATGTTCGACTGCGGCGCGTTCACGACCATCACGCCGCGCTCGGTGGCGGCGGCGGTGTCGACGTTGTCGAGGCCGATGCCGGCTCGGCCCACCACGATGAGGTCGGAGCCGGCGGAGAGCACCTCGGCGGTGACCTGGGTGGCCGACCGGATCACCAGTGCGTGGGCCCCCTTCACCGCCTCGAGCAGCTCCTCGGGGCTGAGGCCCTCGCGTACGTCGACCTCGTGGCCGACCGCCCGTAGGCGGTCGAGTCCGCCCTCGGCGATGGCTTCGGTGACCAGGATGCGGGCCATAGGGGTGCCATCCTGACCGCCCGGCCACCCGGTCGCCAACCGATCAGGCCGTTCCTGGCCCGGGTGTGACGGATCAGCGCGAGAGCAGGACGTAGGTCGCGAGAAAGGCGACCGCCGGGACGAGCACCAGCGCGACAGCGAACACGAGCACGAGCTGCATCCCGCTCGGCCCGGAGGGCTTCATGGGCTCCCAGTCCTCGTCCACGATGCTCTGACGTCGCTCGTTGGTCCCAGCCATCCCGGTTTTGTCGACCGGTTCGGCCCGTGCCTTGAGACGGTCCCGCACGTGGACACCCGGGCTGGTGGCGCCCGGGCGCTGGCGGTATCTTCGCCCTCCTAGTCGATCGGCAAGGGGGACATTGATGAGTGGTCGCAACGAGGGCATGGTGGCGCTGGTCACGGGGGCCAGCCAGGGCGGCAGCGGCACGGGATTGGCCGTGCGCCTGGCGGCCGAGGGCGCCAAGGTCGGGATCAGCGCCCGCTCCGAGGAGGGCCTCGAGCGCACGCGCAAGCTGATCGAGGAGGTCGGGGGCCACCCGCCACTGGTCATGCCGTGCGACCTCGGCGACCCGGACGGCGGTCGCGCCACGCTGGTGACCCGCACCAAGGAGGCGTTCGGTCCGCTCGACATCCTGGTCAACGAGCCGGCCGCCCACACGCTCAAGCCGGTGCACGAGTTCACCCTCGACGAGATCCGCCACGACTTCGAGGTCAACCTCTACTCGTTCTGGCTGATGATGACCCAGGTCATCCCGGACATGCAGGCCAAGGGCAAGGGTTGGATCCTCAACTTCACCAGCTTCAGCGGCGAGTTCCCCCCGGGGCCGCCGTTCGCCTTCAAGTCCCGCGACGGCAGCGGCCTCTACGGCGCCACCAAGTCGGCCGTCAACCGCATGACCATCGCGGCGGCCGGCGAGAACCACGGCGTGATCGCGGTGAACGCCATCACCCCCCAGGTCGGCGGGGGCAACGCCCTCAACTCGGTCCACCTCGACAACAACAACATCTGGGAACCGACCGAGACCATGGTCGAGGCCGCCTACGCCCTCATCACCGGTGACCCGGCGGTGCTCACCGGGCGCATCGCCTACAGCCTCCAGCTGATCGTCGAGCTCGGCCTCCCGGTCTACGACTTCTCCGGCCGCGACCTCATGGAGGGGTGGCAGGTCGACGACATCATCCCCCGCATCAAGGGCGACGAGGAGTTCCACGCCGGCAACGACTGGCCCGACGTCTTCAACTTCCACCGGGTCAACACGCCGTACCCCGACGTGTTGAAGAACGCCTGACGGTCGGGAGGCCGGCATGAGCGGGCACCGGGGCCCGACTCAGCCGCCTCTCGGCAGGCGCCCGTAGAGGACGTCGGCGTCGGGTGACGGCGTGTCCATGTCACGCCACAGCAACCACTGGCCGTCGACCCGCTTCATCACCGTCAGGTAGCGGCCACCGTGGTCGAGCCCGGCGACACCCTCCTCGGGCTTCCGGGTGACCCGGAAGATCCCCGAGGTGATGGCGATGTCACCGATCACGTCGACCGAGTCCATCTGGCTGACCGCGTTCATCTCGTAGTCACCGAGCCGGCGGGAGTACCACGCCCGCAGCTCGTCACGGCCGCGCAGGGCGCCGTGGTGGGCCGGAATCGAGAGAGCGTCGGGCGCGTAGCGACCGACGATCAGGTCGAGGTTCCGCGCGCTGTAGGCGCCCCAACCGGCGTCCCACGTCGAGTGGTTGCCGCCGGCGAGAAGCGCCGCCTCTTCCTCGGACAGAGCACGATCGCTCATCTCTTCCCCCTTGGGCGTAGCGGTGCTGACCGGTCCCGTCAGATGTTGAACCCGTCAGATGTTGAGGTACACGTTCTTCACCGACAGGAACTCCTGGAGTCCCAACCGGCTGCCCTGGCGGCCGTAGCCGCTCTGCTTCACGCCGCCGAACGGCGACGCCGGCGACACTGGTCCCGGCCCCGTGCTGTTGATCTGCACGGTGCCGGCCCGGAGCCCGTCGATGAGCCGGTGGGCCCGACGCATGTCGCTCGTCTGGGCGTAGGCGGCCAGCCCGTACTGCGTGTCGTTGGCCAGCGCGATCGCCTCGTCCTCGTCGTCGAAGGGCATGGCGCAAAGCACCGGACCGAAGATCTCGTTCTGGGCGATCGGGGCCCTGTTGTCGACGTCGACGAGCAGCGTCGGTTCGATGAAGAACCCATCGGCGAGCTCGCCACCCATCCGGTTCCCGCCGACCCGGGCGACAGCGGCGCCCGAGCGCTTGGCCTCGGTGAGCATCCCCTCGATCCGGTTGACTGCGGCACGACTCATCACCGGGCCCATCTCCACTCCCGGGTCCCAGGGCCGGCCCACGACGACCTTCTCCACGATGCCGGCGACGCCCTCGACCACCCGCTCGTAGACCGGGCGCTGCACCAGCATGCGGGTCGGCATCGAGCAGCCCTGTCCGGCATTCATGGTGTAGCGGGACGACATGGTGATGGCGGCGTCGATGTCGGCGTCGTCGAAGATGATGTTGGCCGACTTGCCGCCAAGCTCCATCACCATCGGCTTGAGCAGGGTGGCTGCCGCCTCCGACAGCCGCTTGGCCGTCTCGGTGCCGCCGGTGAAGCTGATCATGTC
>DATDIY010000356.1:0-23806 GCA_036520815.1 Acidimicrobiales bacterium | reverse complement strand
GGTAGGAGCGTGAGTCGCACATGTTGACGGAGTTCAAAGACCGCACCGCGGTCGTGACCGGAGCGGCCAGCGGGATCGGCCTCGGCATCGCCCGACGCTGCGGGGAGCGGGGGATGAACGTCGTCCTCTGCGACGTCGAGGCCGGGCGGCTCGCCGAGGCCGCCGCGACGGTGGGTGACGCCGCCCGCGTGCACACCGCGGTCGTCGACGTCTCCGATCCGCAGCAGGTGCAGGCGGCGGCGGATGCCACGGCCGAGCGGTTCGGCCCGGTCCACCTCCTCTGCAACAACGCCGGTGTCTCGATGACGGGACGGATGTGGAACATGACCGTCGACGACGTCACCTGGCTGCTCGGCGTCAACATCGTCGGCGTGTTCAACGGCGTCCGGTCCTTCGTCCCGGGGATGCTCGAGCACGGCCAGGGGGGCCATGTCGTGAACACGTCGTCGCTCGCCGGGCTCACCCCCATGGCCAACGCCAGCCTGTACTCCGGGACGAAGGCGGCCGTGGTGGGGATGTCCGAGAGCCTGCTGCACGACCTGCGCGAGCGGGAAGCGAACGTCGGCGTGTCGGTGCTGTGCCCGGGTCTGGTGAACACCAACATCCTGACGTCGGAGCGCAACCGGCCCGGCGAGCTCGACGAGACGCGCTACCGGGCGGCCGGCGAGCAGGTGACCGACTTCTACCGCAACGTCGGCAGCGACCCCCTCGAGGTCGGCGACCGCGTGCTGCGCGCCGTCGAGCGGGGCGACTTCTACATCCTCACCAACGAGGAGGGCCGCCACGACATCGCGGCGCGGAGCGCGGCGCTCGAGTGCCTCGGGCCACCCCCGGCGCCCCGACCCCAGGCGATCCTGCCCGACGAGGCCACCGACCGCTCGGGGGGCATACCCGGACGACCGGCTCCGAGCTGAGCGTCAGCCCGCGCCGGCGACGTAGGGCATGACGCGCTCTTCGAAGGTGCGCAGCATCTTCCACGCCTCGTCGGGATCGATGCCCGACAGCAGAGGGTTGAGCATCATCCAGCCCTTCGGCCCGAGCCGGTCGGCGAGCTCGATGGCCTCCTCGGGATCGAGGATCTGGTACCACCCCTTGCCGGCGAGGACGTCCTCACGCGACCCCAGCCGGTAGGGGTGGTCGCGGGCGCCGGAGAACGCCGTCGAGTTCCAGGCCATGTAGGTCTCCGACTGGTGGCGCAGGTAGGGCTCGAGGCGGTCCCACACCTTCGCCTTGTCCTCGGTCGTCACCCACAGGAACATCGGCCCCATCGTCGGGAAGGGGCCGGGATCAGGCTTGCCCAGGTCGCGGGAGATCTCCCGATAGACCTCCCACATCTCGTCGGTGCCCGGAGCGACCCACCCGTCGCTCAACCGGATCGCCCGCTCGATCGTCTTGCGGGTGCCGCCGCCCATGAACACCCGCATCGGGTCCTGGAAGGGCCGGGGCGTGACCCGGATCGTCTTGCCCTCGAACTCGAAGGGCTCGCCTGTCCACGCCTGGCGCAGGAACGGCACGAGCTTCTCCATCGCCATGCCCCGACTGGCGTAGTCGACGCCGAACATCTCGAAGTCGGCCTCGACGTAGGCGGCCGCGACCGCGGGCATGAGGCGCCCCTGGAGGCACAGGTCGGCGACGGCGATCTCCTCGGCCAGCCGGACCGGGTGGTACAGCGGGGCCAACAGCACCGAGATCTGCACGCGGATCTTCTTGGTCCGTCCGCCCACCGCGGCGGCGAAGGTGAGCGGCGCCGGGATGTACCCGTCCTCGGCCTGGTGGTGCTCGCCGATGGCGACCGTCTTGAAGCCATGGTCGTCGGCCCACTCGATGATGTCGAGGGCGGCGGCGTAGGTCTCCCCCGCCGACGTCGGGAACTGCGGAGGGTTCCGCAGATCGAACGTCATCGTGTACTTCGGCACGCGGTCCCCTGTCTTCGGCCCTGCTCCCCGCCCGCCTCTCTAGCGGTCGGGCCCGGCCGTCGCAAGGTGGCGGCCTCGTGCGGCGACCGACGAGCGGGCGCCCTACGGTGCAGGCGACGGGGTGGACGAGCAGGGGGAATCGGTGAGCCAAGCGCTGGACGACATCCGCATCCTCGACCTGACGAGCGGCATCGCCGGCCCGCTGGGTGTGCTGATGCTGGCCGAGCACGGGGCCGACGTGATCAAGGTCGAACCGCCAGGGGGGCATCGGGGGCGTTCCCAACCCGGCTCGGTCGTGCACGACCGCAGCCGTCGTTCGGTCACCCTCGACCTGCGGACACCCGAAGGTGTGGGGCTGTTCGAAGAGCTGTGCACCACCGCTGATGTCGTCGTCGAAGCCTTCGCGCCGGGCACCATGACGGGCTTCGGCCTCGGTCACGAAGAGCTCCTCCAGCGCCATCCGCACCTCGTCTACTGCTCCATCCCGGCGTGGCCGGAGGGCTCGCGCTTCGCCCGTGACGTGGGCTACGAGGCGCTGGTGCTCGCCCGTAGCGGGCAGAACTGGGAGCAGACCAGCTTCCGGAACGGCCCTGTCTTCCTGCACAGCCCGGCCGCCAGCCACGGGGCCATGCTCCTCGTGCCGGTGGCGATCATGGCGGCCATCACCGCCCGTCGTCGCACCGGCAAGGGCCAGCACGTCGAGGTGTCGCTGCTGCAGGGTGTGATGTCGCTGACCACCCAGGTGTGGAACTGGACCGACCAAGGCAGCTTCCTCATGGAACGCACCCACCCGCCGGGAGTGCACCAGGGCTCGATCTTCGAGTGCGCCAACGGTGAGTGGGTGCACGCGTCGACGATGTCCGGGGTCACCCAGACCAAGACGGAGGGGGAGGTCCTCGGCTTCGAGCACCGCGACCAGCGCACGTGGCTCGAGATGTCACCCGACGACTGGGAGGCGTGGAACGAGCAGCGCAAGGCCGCGTACCTCCGCTGGGACCGGGACGAGCTGATCGAGGCGTTCCACGCCGCCGGCCTCGGCTCCGAGGCGATCGTCGCCCCGCACGAGCGGTTCGAGCACCCGCAGCTGATCGAGACCGGTGGCGTGGCGGAGGTGGTCGATCCCGATCTCGGCCCGACGACCCAGTTCGGTGTGCCGCTCTTCCTCGAGGCGACACCGGGGCGGATCAAAGGGCCCCGACCCCGGGCGGGTGCCGACACCGCCGATGTGCTCGGCGAGCTCGGCCACGACGCCGACGAGATCGCCGAGCTGCGCCAGATGGGAGCGATCTGATGCCCGGACCGCTGGAAGGGCTGCGGGTCATCGACTTCGGGCAGTACGTCGCCGGCCCGTTCGGCCCGATGCTGCTCGCCGACCTGGGCGCCGAGGTCATCAAGATCGAACCGATCACCGGCGACAACATGCGGGCCCTGGTGGTCGGGTCCTTCATGGGCTGCCAGCGGGGCAAGCTCGACATCGCCCTCAACCTGAAGGAGCCCGACGGGCTCCGCATCGCCCTGGAGCTGGTGGCGACCGCCGACATGGTCCACCACAACATGACCCTCGGCACGGCCGACCGCCTGGGCATCGGGTACGAGGCCTGCCGGGCGGTGAAGCCCGACATCCTGTACTGCAACAACTACATGTACGGCGCCGAGGGGCCACTGGCGCGCTTCGGTGGCATCGACCCCCACGGGCAGTCGTCGGCCGGACTCGAGTGGGAGCAGGGTCCCGTCGCCGAGGGCAACCCCCCGATCTGGATCCGCTACGGACACGGTGACGTCGCCGCCGCCATGTCGTCGGTGACCGCGCTGCTCATCGCCCTCCACCACCGCGACCGCACTGGTGAGGGCCAGCAGCTCTGGGCCTCCATCTTCCACTCGACGATGCTCTACACCGCAGACTCGTGGCTCGACGCCGACGGCGCTCCGTCGCCCCGGCCGACACTCGACAAGGAGCAGCTCGGACTCGGTGCGCTCTACCGGCTCTACGAGACCCAGGACGGATGGCTCCAGCTGGCGGCGGTGCGCGACCGCGACTGGCCCGAGCTGTGCCGGGTCCTGCGGATCGACCACCTCGTCGACGACCCCCGGTTCGCGACCGACGCCGCGCGGGCCGACCACCGAGCCGAGCTCACCGCCCTGCTCGAGCAGGCCTTCATGGCCGACCTCGCCGTCAACTGGCGACGTCGGCTGCGCGCCGCCGACGTTCCGTGCGAGGTGTCGGTCGACATGATCGACGGCGAGCACGTCCTGTTCGACGACGAACTGGTGCGGCTCGGCCTGGTGGCCGAGTACGTGCACCCGATTCTCGGGCGCACCCGCCAGTTCGGGAACCTGATCACCTTCGACGACACCCCCGGGGTGCAGCAGCGGCCCACGCCCCGCGTCGGCGAGGACACCCGCGAGCTGCTCGAACGGCTCGGCTACGACGCCGCCGGCATACAGGACCTCCACGACCGCCACGTGGTGACCTGGCCGGGCGACGACTACGCCTTCCAGGTCTGACCACGACAGGTACGCAACCCGTTCTGGTACGCGAGAGGTCCGGATGTCCGGACGTTTCGCGTGCCAGAACGGATCAGAGATCCGACACGAGCGAAGGGGGAACGAGATGCGGGGACTGGACGGGAAGGTCGTCGTGGTGGCCGGAGGCGCCACGGGGATCGGGGCGGCGACGGCCCGCCGCCTGGGGTCGGAGGGCGCCAGGGTCACAGTCGGCGACCTCGACCTCGCCGGTGCCGAGCGCACCGCAGCGGAGATCCGCGACGCCGGTGGCGCCGCGACCGCCATGCACTACGACCAGGGCGACGAGGCACTCTGCATCGGGCTGGTCACCCGGACCATCGAGCACTACGGCACCCTCGACCTGCTCCACCTCAACGCGGTCGATACGTCGTTGGTCCCGATCGACACGGACCTGATGGCGCTCGACCAGGCGACCTGGGTGCGACTGCTCACCGTCGACCTGGTCGGCTTCGCCGTGATCCTGCGGGCTGCTCTCCCTCATCTCCTCGCCCAGGGCCACGGCGCGATCGTCTGCACCTCCTCCGACGCCAGCGTCAAGGGACTGCCGTTCCACCCGGGCTACGCCGCCGCCAAGGCCGGCGTCGAGGCCACGGTGCGCCACGTCGCCTCGCGCTGGGGCCGCGAGGGAATCCGCATCAACGCGATCTGCCCCTTCGCGGTGACCGAAGCCGCCCGGCGGAGCATCGACGAGGCGAGCCTCGACCAGATGCTCCAGGAGAGCTGCAGCACCCGGCTGGGAGAACCCGAGGACGCCGCCGCGCTGGTGACGTTCCTTCTGTCCGACGACGCGTTCTACATCAACGGCCAGGTCGTCAGCGTCACCGGCGGCATGACGTTCCGGGGCTGACGAGGGGGAACTGATGGATCTTCGATTCGACGGACGTGTGGCGATCGTGACGGGGGCCGGGAGCAACCCGGGGTTGGGTCGGGCCTACGCTCGGCTCCTCGCCGCTCGCGGGGCGAAGGTCGTGGTCAACGACCTCGGGGTCGGGGGCGACGGGCGCGGCGACCACCCGAGCGACGCCCGGTCGGTCACAGCGGAGATCGTGGCCGACGGCGGGGAGGCGATCGCCGACGAGCACAGCGTCGCCGACGAGGCCGGCGCACGAGCGATCGTCCAGACCGCCGTCGACGCCTGGGGCCGGGTCGACGTGGTGATCAACAACGCCGGGGTCTGCATCCCGACCAGGTTCGACGAGGTCACGCCGGCCGACATCCGCACGATGATCGACGTCCACGTCATGGGGAGCATCTGGATGTGCCGCTCGGTGTGGCCGCTGATGCGCGAGGCCGGCTACGGCCGCATCGTGAACACCACGTCGGGTGCGGTGTTCGGCGAGCCCTGGCTCACCGTGTACGGCACGGCGAAGGCCGGCATCTTCGGGCTCACTCGCGGCCTGGCCCTCGAGGGCGCGCCGCTGGGCATCGGGGTCAACGCGGTGTCTCCGTCGGCGGCCACCTCCGCCGCCGTCAACACCTTCGAGATGCCCGAGGAGTGGTTGGAGGGGTTCTCCGAGAGCCTCCCTCCCGACGCCGTGGCCGCTCCGGTCTGCTTCCTGGCCCACGAGTCCTGTGAGCTCTCCGGCACCATGATCGACGTCGCGTCGGGCCACGTGAAGGCTGCCGTGTTCGGCCACACCAGTGGCTTCCACGCCGAGGACCCGACCATCGAGGGGGTCGCCGCCAACGCGGACGCCATCTTCGACATCACCGACCTCGAGCTCCTCCACGCCCCCACCGATCCGACGGCAGGAGTGCGCGACACCGGCGGGCTGATGGTGCCCAAGCCCTACCAGCCCGGGTAGGCCGGCCAGCGTGGGCGACGCGGGAACTCAGTCGCTCGGCAGCCCGATGGCGAGCACCCGCTCGGCCAGCTCCGGCCGGCAGATCAGCAGATCGGGGAGCCACGGGTTCGGCTGGTTGTAGCGCATCGGACTGCCGTCGAGTCGCGAGACGTGCAGACCGGCGGCCTGGGCCACCGCGACCGGTGCCGCCGAGTCCCATTCGTACTGGCCGCCGGAGTGGGCGTAGATGTCGGCCTCGCCCCGCACCACGGCCATGGCCTTGGCCCCGGCCGAGCCCATGGGCACCAGCTCGCCGTCGAGCTTCTCGGCGATGAGGCGGGCGTGCTCGGTCGGACGGGTGCGGCTCACGAGGATACGAGGAGCCCGGTCGACGAGGGGCACCTCGGGGATGACCGCGGTCGAGTACGTGCGCCCCAGGGCGGGGAGCGCAACCGCTCCGGCCACGACCACGCCGTCGATGGCGAGCGCGACGTGCACCGCCCAGTCGCTGCGGTCGAGCTCGGAGAACTCGCGGGTCCCGTCGAGGGGATCGACGATCCACACCCGGCGCTTGTCGAGCCGGGCCGGGTCGTCAGCGCCCTCCTCGGAGAGGACCCCGTCGTCGGGCGCCCGTTCCGCCAGCGCGGCCATCAGGTGCTCGTGGGATCGCAGGTCGCCTGCGTCCTTCAGCTCCTTGCCCTCCAGCCCCTCCCCCCGGACCTCGAGCAGCAGCGCACCCGAAGCCGCAGCGAGCTCCGTGGCGAGGTCGTGGTCGGCGGTGGTCGGCCCGTCGTCGGGCGTCACCGATCGATCCCGAGGACGCGCTCGACGATCCGGTCGGCCGACTCCTCGGCCGACATGTCGACCGTGCGCACGTGGACCTCGGGCTCCTCGGGCTCCTCGTAGGGAGCGTCGATCCCGGTGAAGTTGGGTAGCTCGCCCCGCCGAGCCTTGGCGTAGAGGCCCTTGCGGTCGCGGGCCTCAGCCACCTCCAGCGGCGTGTCGACGTAGACCTCGACGAACGCGTCGTCGCCGACGAGGTCGCGCGCCATGCGGCGCTCGGCCCGGTACGGCGAGATGAGCGAGACGAGCACGATCAGGCCGGCATCGGCCATCAGGGCGGCGACCTCGGCCGTCCGGCGCACGTTCTCCACGCGGTCCGCGGTGGTGAAGCCGAGGTCACGGTTGATGCCGTGGCGCAGGTTGTCGCCGTCGAGCAGGTACGTGCTGCGGCCCAGGGCGAACAGCTTGCGCTCGACGAGGTTGGCGACCGTCGACTTCCCCGCTCCGGACAAGCCGGTGAACCAGACCACCGTCGGCGCCTGCCCGAGCGTCCCGGCGCGGGCCGCGCGGTCGACCTCGACCGCCTGCCAGTGCACGTTGTCGGCCCGACGCAGGGCGAAGTGCAACATGCCGGCTCCGACCGTGGCGTTGGTGAGCCGGTCGATGACGACGAACCCGCCCATGTCGCGGTTGGCGGAATAGGCGTCGAACGGGATGGGGCGGTCGAGGTAGAGGTTCGCCACTCCGATGTCGTTGAGCCCGAGCGTCTTGGCCGCCTGGTGCTCGAGGGTGTTGACGTCGATGCGGTGCTTGGGATGGTCGATGGTGGCGCCGACCGTCTGGGCGCCGACCTTCACGAGGTAGCGCCGGGCCGGCAGCATCTCGTCCTCGCTCATCCACACCACCGTCGCCTCGAACTGGTCGGCGACTGCCGGCAGGTCGTCGGCGGCGACGATCACGTCGCCCCGGCTGGCGTCGACCTCGTCGGTCAGCGTCAACGTGACCGACTGGTTCTCGATGGCCTCGTCGAGGTCACCGTCGAACGTCACGATGCGCTCGACGTTGCTCTCGGTGCCCGACGGCAGGATCCGCACCCGGTCGCCCGGTCGGACCGCGCCGCCGACGACCGTGCCGGAGAAGCCACGGAAGTCGAGGTCCGGTCGGTTGACCCACTGCACGGGGAAGCGGAACGGTCCGGTGGCGCCCTCGTCGACCACGATGGTCTCGAGGTGCTCCATGAGCGTCGGGCCGGTGTACCAGGGCATGTTGGTGCTCGACTCGGTGACGTTGTCGCCCTTGAGCGCCGACATCGGGATGGTCTGGATGTCCTTGATCCCGAGCTCGGCGGCGAAGCGTCGGTAGTCGAGATCGATGCTGTCGAACACGTCCTGGGAGTAGCCCACCAGGTCGAGCTTGTTGATGGCGAGCACCACGTGGCGGATGCCGAGCAACGAGACGAGGAAGCTGTGGCGCCGGGTCTGGGTGAGCACGCCCTGACGCCCGTCGATGAGGATCACCGCCAGATCCGCGGTGGAGGCCCCGGTGACCATGTTGCGGGTGTACTGCTCGTGACCCGGGGTGTCGGCGACGATGAACTTGCGCTTCTCCGTGGAGAAGAAGCGGTAGGCGACGTCGATGGTGATGCCCTGCTCCCGCTCGGCGGCCAGGCCGTCGACGAGGAGGGCGAAGTCGAGGTCGCCGCCCTGGGTGCCGACCGCCTTGGAGTCGCGCTCGAGCGCCGCGAGGTGGTCCTCGAAGACGAGCTTCGACTCATAGAGCAGGCGACCGATCAGGGTGCTCTTGCCGTCGTCGACGCTGCCGCAGGTGATGAAGCGGAGCAGGGTCTTGTGCTCGTGGCTGGCCAGGTAGGCCTCGATGTCCTCGGCGATGAGGGCGTCGGAGTGCGCCATCAGAAGTACCCCTCCTGCTTCTTCTTCTCCATGGAGCCCGCCGAGTCGTGGTCGATGGCTCGACCCTGGCGTTCGGAGGTGGTGGTGAGGAGCATCTCCTGGATGACGCCGAGGAGCGTGTCGGCCTGGCTCTCCACCGCACCGGTGAGCGGGTAGCAACCCAGCGTGCGGAACCGGACCTTTCGCATCTCCGGCACCTCGCCGGGGGCGAGGGGGAAGCGATCGTCGTCGACCATGATCAGCATGCCGTCGCGCTCGACGACCGGGCGTGGGGCGGCGAGGTAGAGCGGCACCATCGGGATGTTCTCGAGGTGGATGTACTGCCAGACGTCGAGCTCGGTCCAGTTCGACAACGGGAACGTCCGCACCGACTCCCCGGGGCTGGTGCGGGCGTTGTAGAGCCGCCACAGCTCGGGGCGCTGGCGCTTCGGATCCCACCGGTGCTGAGCGGAACGGATCGAGAAGATCCGCTCCTTGGCCCGGGACTTCTCCTCGTCGCGGCGAGCCCCACCGACGGCGAGGTCGAACTTGTAGAGGTCGAGGGCCTGCTTGAGGCCCTCGGTCTTCCAGATGTCGGTGTGGACACCGGAACCGTGATCGAACGGGTTGATGCCCCGCTCGATGGCCTCCGGGTTCTGGTACACGATGAGCTCGAAGCGCGGGTCGGCAGCGACCTTGTCGCGGAAGGCGTACATGTCCTGGAACTTCCAGGTGGTGTCGACGTGGAGCAGCGGGAACGGGGGAGGCGACGGGTGGAACGCCTTGGCGGCAAGGTGCAGCATCACCGAGCTGTCCTTGCCGACCGAATAGAGCATCACCGGGCGCTCGGCCTCCGAGACGGCCTCGCGCATGATGTGGATGCTCTCCGCCTCGAGCCGTTGCAGGTGGGTCAGTGTCGTCATCTCACGTCCTTCAGCCGGGCGAGGAACCGCGGCCTCGTCGAAAGGCACCAGAGCAGGGTGGCGCGCCGATGGCGGTGGCAGCAATCCTGACCTGACAGGTGGCAAATTAATTCCCGACCTGCCGGGTGGCAATTTACCAGGAATGTGGAACAACGGCGGAATCCGGAACAGCACGCGCCGCTGATCCTCGGCGAGTCGGGGCCGGGACGCCTCGGGACCCGGCCGCGGTGGCCGGGTCCCGGGGCTCGAGCGGGGACGACGCGTCAGCGCTTGGCGTAGGCCGAGGTGAGCTCCCGGATGTCGGCGAGCGACTCGAGACGATCGCAGAGGGCGAGGATCTCATCGCGCTGCGCCGGCCCGATGAGCCCTTCAGAGCACTCGTCGAACTTTCCGAGCAGCTCGTCGCGCGACAGCGGATCGCCCATGTTGCCCCGGGTCATGTTGTTGGTGGCCTGAAGCGTGCGGCCGTCGTCGAGCACGACGGTGACGGTGCTCTCGAGGGGGACGGTGCCCACCACGCCCTCGATCAGCTCGAGGTCGACCTTGCCCATCAGCTCGCGCACCTCGGGACGGTTCACCGCCTCGTCGGAGAACTGGGCGATGCCGAGGCGGCCGTCGAGGGCCATGGCGGCGAGGTCGTACTCGACGCTGTACTTGGCGGTGAGCCCGGTGGTGGGCGCGTGGTAGGGCTTCGAGGGCATCAGGAAGTCATTGACGGTGGCGTGGATGCTGACGACCTCGGAGGAGTCGAACTTCTCCTTCTCGAGGATCTCGCGGAGGGCCTCGGCGCTCCAGTGCCCGGCCATGCACGAGGCGTGCAGCCGTAGGTTCGAACCGAGCTCGGCCATGTGCCAGTTCCCCAGGCCCTGGAGCATGGCCTCTGCGTCGCCGTACTCGAGGTTCATCAGACGGGCGACGCCGATGTCGGAGTCGAAGATGTCCTCGTTGGCCGTGAAGCCCTTCGACGCCAGCTCGGCCGCCATCACGCCGTGCATGGCGGCGTTGCCGGCGGTGAATGCCTTCGAGTGGCTGCCGCGGTTCTTCATCATCCCGCTCATGGCGGTGGCGGCGTTGCCGAACGCCATCCGGATCTGCCAGGCGTCGAGGCCCATCAGCTTGCCGGCGATCGCCGCGCAGCCGAACACGGGGTAGAAGCCCTGGTTGAAGAAGCCGTTGACCAACAGCGAGTTGCCCTTGGGGGTGTTGGTCGCCTTGGCGACGGCGGCGACCACCTCGTAGCCGGTCATCCAGGCGAGCACGACGTCCTCGCCGGAGGCACCGACCTTCTCCCCCACTGCCAGGGCGGCGGCGGTGACGGGGTTGGCGTAGTGCCCGCTGGAGACCGAAGTGTCGTCGTACTCGAGGGCGTGGCCGGCCGTGGCGTTGATCAGGGTCGCGAAGGCCGCGGTGGTGCGGAGGTCGGAGGCGACGACCGAGCTCTCCTCGCGGGCGCCCATGTCGCGCACCCACTCCGAGATGATCTGACCGGTGTCGACCGACATGCCGGCGAACTGGACAGCGAGCGAGTCGATGACCCGCTCCTTGACTCGTTCGATCCCCACCTGGGGGATCGACTCGTAGGTCGCGCCCTCCACCCACTCGGCGATCTGCGCGGTCACCGATGTGTTCTCGGTCGTCATCTCTGCCTCCTGCGGCAACGTTCCCCGGACCTGCGGGCGTCGACGAAGGACGCCACGACGAAGCGACCCTAACGTCCCGGGGTCGCGTCGACACACGACGCCGACGCTCGGCGCCAGTCAGGCAGGGTCGGTGCCGTGCCCGATGCGGACCATCATCCGGCCATCAGCAGTGGGGATGACGAACTCGGCGAGCCGGAACGAGAGCTGCGCTCCCGCGTCGGCGCCGGCGCGGCGCTGCACCGTCAGGCGGACCTCGTGGAACAGGTACCACTCCTGCACGACGCGGTGCAGGAGATCGATCCCGACCACGTCGAAGGTCTCGAAGAACCGCTCGTAGTGGGCCCGGTGCTCGGCGGCGCCCCGGAGGGCGACCAGCGTGCCGGTGTCGTCGACGTAGTCTCGGATCGCCGCCTGGGCACCGTCGTCGAGGAGCTCGACGAGGCCGTCGACGTCACCGGACCGGAGCGCGTCGAGGTGTCGGTCGTGGCACTCCAGCAGCTCTCGACGGAGGTCGGGTCGGTTGCGCTCGTCCGCCACGCGTTCCGGGTCGGTCCCGAGCGAGATCGTCGGGGTGCGGTGCCAGCACAGCTCGCCCGTGATGCCGGGGTCGGTGGTGACCGGTAGCAGGAGGATGACCTCGGTCTCGTAGATCTCCGGGGCACCGTTCTTCAGCCGGGCCCTGGTGATCTGCTCGGTGAACGAGTACCACTCGCCCCGGATCTCGATCAACGACCAGCCCGGCAGCATGTCGGACGCGCCCCGGACCTGGACGTACCAGTCGTGGATCCGCGCCCGGGTGGTCTCGACCGGGATCTCCACGCTTCCGTCGGCGTTGATCACCGGCCGGATGGCGTAGGCGAGGGGCTCCTGCGCCACCAGCGTGTCCATGAGCGGCCCGATCTCACCCCGGTACTCCGCCTCCATGTGGACGATCCCCTGCTCGGCGGCGTGCAGCGCGGCGTCGGCACTTCGCTGCAGCAGCTCCGGATCGATGTCGATCACGCCCATCGACGGTCCTTTCGATGACGAGGTCCACGTCCACGGCGTGGTCGCTCCCCCGGCCGTCGCGCCGAACCTACACGCGCGGCCAGCCGATCGAACCGTGTCCACGGCCGGTTTCCGAACCGCTGGAGAGCCTTGAAAACACTGGCCGATCGCGCACGAGTCCGCCCCGCGCGCCCTGCTCCTGCGACCAGGACCGCAGGTACCCTCTCGGCATCACCAGGGGAGAACCGCGATGACTGCACCTGCACGGAACGACTTCGCCGACCGCTATGGACGCTGGGCGGTGGTGGCCGGTGCATCCGAGGGCGTGGGTGCCGCGGGCGCCGACGAGCTCGCCGCCCGAGGCCTCGACGTGCTGCTGCTGGCGCGCAACGGCCCGCTCCTCGAGGAGCTGGCCGCCGACCTCCGCGCCCGACACGGCGTCGAGGCGCGCATGCTCGTCGTCGACTTCACCGACGCCGACGCCGCCGAGCGGGTGCTCGCCGCCACCGACGGCCTCGAGGTCGGGACGCTCCTCTACAACGCCGGCGCCGCCGGGAGCTCGGGCACGTTCCTCGACCAGGACCTCGCCCACGCCATGAAGATGATCGCCCTCAACTGCACCATGCCGGTCGCCCTGGTCCACGGTCTGGCTCCGGCCATGGTCGAGCGGGGCCGCGGCGCGGTGGTGCTCGTCGGCTCCATGGGCTGCTTCGCCGGCCAGCCCTACGTCGCCTCCTACTCCGCGGCCAAGGCGTTCCAGATCAACCTGGCCGAGGGCTTGTGGGCCGAACTGAAGGACCGGGGCGTCGACGTGCTCGAGGCCGTGATCGGCAGCACCACCACCCCCGCTCGAGCCCGCCGTCTGGGTGTGGGCGTCGACGAGCACCTCGACATGTCGTCCGAGGACGTCGCCAGGGAGATCGTCGAGCACATCGCCGACGGCCCCAGTCGGGTGATCGCCAAGCTCACGTCGGGCATCGGCCACGTCGCCCAGCCGTGGAGCGAGTTCCGGGAGTTCGCCCTGCAGGCCAACATCGACGCCATGGCCGGCTTCAACGCCCGCACCAACGTCGGCCAGCCCGACTGAACCACCGCCCGAAGCTGGTACGGGTGGCGCGTCCTGGCGCTACGAGCTGTACCACCTTCGGACCCGACCCTCGAAGCTGGTACGGGTGGCGCGTCCTGGCGTCACGAGACGTACCACCTTCGGGGGAGGCCGCGGCTACCAGATGCGGCGGAGCTGGGCGGCCTCGCGGCGAGCGGCGAGCTGCTCGATGCGCTGCCCGGGAGTGACCACCGGGGTGTCGGCCGGCAGGTGGTTGCGGACCTCCGAGAGCGGGACCTTGGTGACGGTCGGGTCCGGGTAGTTCGAGGCCAGGTTCCACCGGATCTGGATGACCCCCCAGGGGTAGTCGGCCTTGTCGAGCCAGTTGGGCACACCCGGGTCGAGCCGGGAGATGACGGCTCGGAACCGGCCGTCGGTGTCGACGTGGGCCTGGTGGTCGTTGAGGCTCGACTGGCGGTTCACCCAGTCGACGGTGCAGAAGCGGTCGTCGCCCACGAGGATCTGCCAGTAGCGCACGGTCTCGGGGAGCTCGGTCTCGACGATCAGGCACTCCTCGTCGGTGATCTCGTGCATCCCGTCGTAATAGGCCTGCTTCGGCAGCCCGCCCATCTCGTCGATGACGCCCGAGCGCAGCAGCGTGTTGATCCCGTGCTTCTCGCGGTAGAAGCGGATCAGCTGCATGTCGAAGCTGATCATCTCGACGACCCAGTCGGCCATGTCGGAGAAGCGGCTGGCGATCTCCTCCGGCGTCATGTCCGCCGTGGGCTGGTCGATCCGGCTGATGGCGAGGCTGGCGTCGACCTCGTTGCGCCAGTCGCACGCGCACTTGCGGACGAACAGGCGCCGGGTGATGGGGCCCATCTGCCACCAGTCCCCGTCGTAGCCCTCGGGCCGCTCCCGGCTGATCAGCACGCTGAAGTAGCCGTGCTCGTCGAGAGTGACCTCGTCGAGGTCGAGGTTGTCGACGAAGTTCTCCTCTTTCGTGCCGGTGAGGATCGCCGGCGTGAGCATGTCCCACGTCTGCTGGGTGATCTCCACGAAGCGCGCCGTCCCCCGGAAGCCGGTGAGGCGGTAGGCACCCGCGGAATCGACCTCGGCGGTCGAGTACACGTAGTCCGGGTCGGGACCGCCCTGGTTGAAGGCGTAGTTCCAGAGAGGCATGAAGACCGGCCGGTTGGCATCGGTGTACACCCGGCACAAGTAGCCGGTGGCCAGCATCGACAGCGCCAGCTTGTTCATGTCCTGGAGCTCGGCCTCGGTGGCGCCGTCGGGCCGCCACTTCGCCATCAGGTCGTCCCCGACCCGCTTCAGGGCCTCCATCTGGTCGGCCCAGCCAGGAAGCGATCCGGTCGTGTCTGCGCTCATCGGGGGTACCTTCCTCGCTCGGGCCTCAGACCTCGAGCTCGACGTCGTAGTGGCTGGTGTAGGCCTCGAAGTCCGAGCGCAGCTGGGCGTCGGTGAGACCGAACTGCTCGGCGGTGTAGCGGTGGGTGCCGTGCGCACCCGACCGGTTCCGCTCGCTCCACTCGGCGATCGCCAGCTCCACGGCAGGTGTGAGCTCCAGGTCGAGGAAGTCGTAGATGCTGGCGACCGTACCGATGGGGTCGGCGATCATCCGGCGGTGGTGGATGTCGAGGAAGCGGTCGTCGCCGAGGCGCGAGCGCGCCGCCATCGCCTGTTCCACGCCCTCGCGGAGGTGCTCGCCCAGGGCCTGACCGAGGCGGTGCAGGTCGCGCTCGCCCTCGGCCTCCGGGAGCAGCGCCGAGCAGATGCTCACCCACGACGGCACCGCCTTCACCGGGTCGCGATGTGTCATCACGAACCGTGCGTCGGGGTAGGCGGCGACGATCGCCTCCAGGTGGAAGTTGTGGTGGGGCGCCTTGAACAGCCACTGGTTCGGCGGCCGCCGGGACTGCAGCAGCTTCACGACCCGGCGGTGGTACTCGTAGGTCGAAACCATGTCGCAGTGCCGCCACCAGGCCTGGTAGCCGAACACCGGCAGGATCGCCTGCTGACCGTGGAACGCCATCCCGAGCACCTCGGTGTCCTCGGACGTCGCCTCGTTGTCGAAGATGTGCATGGCCTTGAGCTCGGCCGAGTGGCCCTCGATCTCGCGCAGGTGGGCGGCCCGGCGCGGATCGCTCTCCTCCTCGCCGAGCACCGGAGGCGGGCACGGCTGCAGTTGCTCCCACTGCCGCAGGCAGCGGAACTGCGGGTCGAGCGAGAGCATGTTGGCCAGGGCGGTCGTGCCGGTACGGGGAAGACCGTTGATGTCGACCGGGCCCCGCACCTCGAGCGCTTCGATCTCGGGGTGCTCCGCGTACCAGGCCTCGAGCTGGAGCCGGTTGACGAGGCGGCGACGGAAAGCGTCGATCGGGACCTTCGCCCCCTCCTCGCTGAGGTCGCCGTCGGTGGCCAGGCTGGCGAGTTGCGCGTCGAGGCCGTCACGGAAGTCGCCGGGCCCGAAGTCGGAGAGCCCGGTCTGTTCGACGGCGTCGGCCGTCAGGCTCTCGGCGCTGGGGTAGGGCGTCATGCGGTCTCCTCGGGATGGAAGTGCTCGGCCATGCGGCGGAAGCCGTCGCGCCAGCCGACCTGGCAGGGTCCGGTGATCGAGATCCGCTTCGTCGGATCGCCGACCGACCCGACCGACGCACCGGGGACCGGCGTCACCTCGATCCGGGCCTCGACGCCGAGCAGCTCGCCGAGGTAGGGCACCCACTCCTGGACGCTGACGGCGTCGTCGCCGCACCAGTTGACGATGGTGGCGGGCACGCTGGCGGCGTCGAGGAGCGGCTCGACCTGGGCGGCGATGTCGTGGTCGTGGATCGGGCTGTAGGGCATCGGGTCGTGGCGGGTGTGCACCGGCTCGCCCTCAGCGATCGAGTCGAGGTGCATGGCCGGCAGCCCGCCGTGGTTGCCGTAGGCCGAACCCATGCGGGCGATCACGACGGGGAGGTCGAAGGCCCGGGCACAGAACCGGGCCACGCCCTCACACGCGATCTTCGTCACCGAGTAGGGCGCCCCCCACGGCATGAGCTGGTCGCCGAGGGGGTCGTCCTCGGTGAAGGCGTGCCACGGGTCAGGATGGGGCTTGTACGTCGTCACCGTCGACATCACCAGCGCCGCCTTGGCGGTGCGGCAGTGCTGGAGCAGCAGGCCCGTCGCTTCGGCGTTCACCTTGAAGCCGAGCTCGTAGTCCTCCGAGAAGTCGGCGGCGAGGTGCAGCAGGTAGGTGAAGTCGGTCGGCAGGTCGCCGAAGTCGCAGTTGACGAGGTCGACGGCCCGGGTGGTCACCCCAGCGGCCTCGACCTCGGCCCTCGACTCGGGGTCGCTGAAGCGGGCGATCCCCCACAACTCGTTCTCCCCGACCAGCGACTGGGCCAGCGGGAAGGCGATGCGCCCCGCAGGCCCGGTGATCAGGATCTTTTCGTCGCGCAGCATTCCCTCTCCCCGATGACCGGCCGTCGGGCACCGCTCGGGCGGCGCCTCCGCAGGACCGGTGAGCCGTCGAGACGGTGTCGTGCCCGACGCGTCCGGCAGCATCGCGCAGCCCCAACGACCCGTCTACGACGCGCCCCGGCTCTCGTCGACCGCTCTGTGGTAGCCCTGACGAGATGCCGGAGCCCGACGATCCCGCAAGCCTCGACTCGCTCGACTCGCTCCTCCGTGCCCTCGTGCTCGAGCCCGCCGGCACCGACCGGTTCGTGATGACGAGCGAGTCGCCGCCCCGGTTCCCGCAGGTGTTCGGGGGCCAGCAGGTGGCCCAGGCGCTCCTCGCCGGCGCCGCCACCACCGAGGGTCTGGCTCCGTTGTCGATCCACGCCTACTTCGCCGACCGGGGCTCGCCCGAGCGTGCGATCGAGGTGTCGGTCGACCGCGTTCGTGACGGCCGGACGCTGGCGATCCGACGCGTCACCCTCGCCCAGGGCGAGCGCACCCTGCTCACCGCCATCGCCGCGTTCCACGACAACCCGACCGAGCCCGAACACGTGCCACCGGCACCCACCGTGCCCCCGCCCGACGAGCTCCCGACGTTGCAGGACTGGGCTCGCGGCGCGCCGGCCGAACGTGATCAGAGCGCACGGATCTGGACCGACAACCCGCCACCGCTCGACGTGCGCATCGGCGAGCCCCACGCCTTCCTCGGCGGGCCGCAGGCCACCACCCGTCGCTCGCACTGGCTGCGCCTGCCCCGACCGGTGGGCGACGACGCACTGCTGCACTCGGTGCTGCTCACCTACGCCAGCGACTACTTCCTGCTCGACATGGGCGTGCGCGCCCACCCCGATCCGCAGGGGTGGCTGGGCGTGAACGGCATCAGCCTCGACCACACCGTCTGGCTGCACCGCCCGACCCGGTTCGACCGTTGGCACCTCTACACCCAGGACACCATCGCCCTCGCCGGGCACCGCGGCCTCGTGCAGGGCACCCTCCACGACGACGAGGGGCACCTGGTGGCGACCGTCGCCCAGGATTGCCTCCTCGTACCGATGACCACCTCCTGAGCGACGGAGAAACAAGGGGGAACGACATGCTGAGCGACCAGAAGATCCTGATCACCGGTCCCGCCGGCCGCATCGCCTTCGGGCTGGCGCAGTCGCTCGCAGCCGACAACGAGGTGTGGGGCATCGCCCGTTTCAGGACTCCAGGTTCCAGGGAGGAGGTCGAGGCCCTCGGTGTGACCACCCGGGTGGTCGACCTCGGAGCGGAGGACCTCGGCGACCTCCCCCGGGACTTCACCCACCTGCTCCACCTGGCCGCCGACTTCAGCGACGACGACTACGACCGTGCCCTGCGGGTGAACGCGGAGGGCACCGGCTTCCTCCTCGACCACTGCCGCAGTGCCAAGGCGGCCCTGGTGATGTCGACCCTCACCGTCTATCGACCCGACCCGGACCCCTGGCACGCCTCCAGGGAGGACGATCCGCTCGGCGACCAGAAGGCCACGCACTCCGCCCCGTACTCGGTGTCGAAGATCGCGCAGGAGGCGGTGGCCCGCTACTGCGCGAGGGCCTTCGACCTCCCGACCGTCATCACCCGCATGGGCTCGGCCTACGGCAACCGCGGTGGCCTTCCGGTCATGCACCTCGACGACATCGCCAACGGTCGACCGGTGCAGACCCGCTGGGACCCGATCCCGTACAGCCCCCTGCACGACGACGACATCGCCGCCCAGGTGGAGCCGCTCCTCGGAGCGGCGAGCGTGCCGGCGACGATCGTCAACTGGTGCGGCGACGAGGCCGTGAGCGTGCAGGAGTGGAGCGCCTACCTGGGCGAGCTGCTGGGCGTCGAGCCGGTCGTGGAGGTGACGCCCGTGCCGTGCGCGTCGGTCGGCTCGGTCGGAGATCCGACGAAGCGGGCGTCGATCACCGGGCCGTGCGCGGTCCACTGGCGCGACGGCTTCCGGCGGATGGCCGATCACTTCTATCCCGAGGGAGTCAGGTGACGATGACCACCCCCGAGAGTTCCGACGGTCCCGGCACCCTCCCGAGCTGGACCGACCAGATGCGGCTCCTCGACGGGCTCGGCGAGCGCCTGATCGACAAGTGGCGGCCCGACGGCGCCACCGAGGCCGAGATCCAGGACATGAACCGCCTCGTCCTGTCGATCCTCTCTGAGGGCTACCTCTGCCACGTGTACGCCGACCCGAAGCGGACGGCGTTCATGCCCCACTGGAACTATGCGTTCAACCAGGGCGGCCCCAACCCCGACTACGTGTACTCGACGGCCGAGGTCGAGGGCGGCGGCACTTACAAGATCTCCGGCTTCCGAGGCACCACCCGCTTCGTCGAGATCACCCAGCAGACGTGGATGTTCCTGGCCCCCAAGCTGATCGAGACGGGCGGCACGGTGCAGGGCACCCACGACCTCGATGACCTCACCCTCGGCGACGACGGCTACTTCAGCGTGATCCTCAGCGGCGAGCGCCCCGAGGGCCACGACGGCGACTGGTGGAAGCTGGGCACCGAGACGCGACGCCTGACGCTGCGACGCTGCTCGTGCGACTGGCGCAACGAGGTGGACGCCCGAATCGCCATCCAGCGCCTCGACGACCCGGGCGAGGACATGAGCCCCCAGGAGTCGGCCAGGCGCTTCTCGGAGCTGGCCCGCTGGATCGAGGACATGATCGACTTCGACATGCAGCTCATCCGTTGGTACCGGGAGCACCACGGCGTGAACCAGGTGCTGCGGTCGAAGAAGATCGACACGATGGGTGGCCTGCCGCGCCAGGCGTACTACGACGGCATGCACGAGATCACCGACGACGAAGCCCTGATCTACGAGACCGAGCTGCCCGAGAAGGTCCGCTACTGGCAGGTGCTCGTGGGCGACGACCGCTTCTGCACCGTCGACTGGGTCAACCGCCAGTCGAGCCTCAACGACCACCAGGCCCGGATCGACAGCGACGGGAAGTTCCGGGCCGTGATCTCCAAACGCGACCCCGGCGTGCCCAACTGGCTCGACAAGGCCAACTACCCGTGGGGCGTCATCCAGATGCGGTTCTTCGTGGCCACCGACTACCCGGACCCGGTGGTGACGAAGGTGCCCTTCGACGAGATCCGCCAGCGCCTGCCGGCGGACACCCCGGTGGTCACTCCGGACGAGCGTCGTCTCCAGCTGCAGGACCGCCGGGAGGCGGCCCTGCTACGCCGGATCTGGTGATCCCGGGTAGGTCAGCCCGACGGCGACGTCGTGCGCTCCTCGACCAGAGAGGAGCGGTTGACCTTCCCGGCGGCGGTGCGGGGGAGCTGGTCGACCAGCTCGACGCTCTTGGGCACCTTGTAGGACGCCAGTCGGGCCTTGCTGTGGGCCCGCAGGTCGTCGGCGCTCGGAGGGTCGGAGGGATCGGCGGCCTGCACGATGGCGTGCACCCGGTGGCCCCACTCCGGATCGGGGAGGCCCACGACGACCACGTCGAGCACACCCGGGTGTTCGGTGAGCACCGCCTCGACCTCGGCCGGATAGACGTTGGCCCCACCGGTCACGATCATGTCCCGGCGGCGATCGGCGATGTAGACGAAGCCGTCGGCGTCGACGCGGCCCAGGTCGCCGAAGCTGGCGAACCCGTCGGCGTCGGGAGGCGGGGTGGGCTGGCCGATGTACCGGTAGCCCGGTCCGTTGATGTGCGACCGCAGGAAGATCTCGCCGATCTCACCGGTGGGCAGCTCCTTGCCCTCCTCGTCGAGGATCCTGACCTCGGCGCCGACCGGCTGGCCGACGGTGCCGGGATGGGTGAGCCACTTGTCGCCCGTGGTCATGCACAGGCCGTGGTTCTCGCTGCCCCCGTAGGTCAGGGTGAAGCGCTCGGGCGGGATCAGCTCGAACCAGGCCCTTGCCGCCCACTCGGGCAGCGAGGCACCGCCGTAGACGAGGTTCTCGAGCGAGCTGAGATCGTGGGAGCCGGCGTCGTCGACCCGGGCGACGCGCTGCAGCATCGTCGGCACCATGCAGGCGAAGTTGATGCGGTACCGCTCGATCAGCTCGAGTGTGCGGGCGGCGTCGAACCGCTCCATCAGCACGACCTGGCAGTCCTGCAGCAGCGGGTTGTAGCAGTAGGTCCAGCCGTTGACGTGGTAGAGCGGCGACGTCGTGAGGTAGGTCTTGCCGGTCGTCGAACCGAGCACGGCCGACATGGTGATGTCGTTCTCCATGACGGTGGGCGCCGGGATGGCCACGATCTTCGGTGTGCCGGTCGACCCCGACGTGGCGACCAGGCGCGTGTACTCGGCGACGTGGTCCTCGGCGGGCGGCGTGCGGGGCCGGTCCGATGTGGCACGGATGTCGTCGGGGGACACGGTGCCGGGCTCGGCCTCGTCCCAACCCGCCACCACGACCCTCGGAGGCGCCACCTCGAGCAAGCGACTGCGCTCCCAGATCGGGAGGTCCCAGCGCAGGGGTAGCACCGATGCCCCCAGCTTCCAGGCGGCGAACGTGGAGTAGAGGTGCTCGGGGCTGTTGCGCAGGGCCACCACGATGGTGTCGTGCTCGGCGAGGCCGAGCTCGGAGAAGAAGTGGGCCACCTGGTTGGCGCGGTCCTCGAGCTGGCGCCAGGTGACGGGGCTCTCGCTGCCGTCCTCGGCCGCGAACACCACGGCGGTCGAGTCCGGGTGGGCCTCGGCCAGCATCGTCAACCGGCGTCCGTAGGAGATCTGGTCGTCGGCCACCGCGGTCATCCTCCGTCACTCATGGGTTGCGTTCACCTGTGCCGAGAGCAGCTCGTTGTAGAAGTCCGTCATGTGCGCGAGGAGCAGCTCCCCCGCCCGTTCGGAGTCCCTCGCTTCGAGCGCCTCGACGATCCCGGTGTACACCTCCGAGAGCCGAGCCGCTGTCCAACCGCGGTGCGGCGACGCCATCACGTCGCGGACGGCGTCGGACAGGTGCTCGCGCATCGCCCCCTGGACCGCCTCCATCGTGAGCAGCAGGGCCTGGTTGCCCGACGAGCGGACCAGCGCCATGTGGAAGTCGAGGTACGCAGCGAAGAGCTCCTCGGTGGCGACGACACCCACCCGCGTGGCGGCCGCCCGCACGTCGGTGAGCTGGTGGGCGGTCCGGTCGAGGACCGCTCGCTCGATGGCGGCGATCTCGAGCATGCCCCGGAACTGCACGAGGTCGAGCAGCGTGATCTGGTCGCCCGACAGGAGCTGCTCGTAGGCCCCGCCGAGGAGGCTGGACACACCGCTCACGACCGATCGGAACGGGGCGGAGCCACCCGATCGGAGCAGCCCCTGGGCCTGGAGCGCGCGGAGGGCTTCGCGGACCGTCGTGCGGCTGACGCCGAACTCGACGGTGAGCTCCCGCTCGGTCGGGAGCACCTGGCCGGGCGCGAGGTCGCCCGCCACGATGGCCCGACGGAGCTGCTCAGCCACCTGGAGGTAGGCGGGGTTCCGTTCGACCGCACGAAAGCCGCGGTTCGGGCTGCTCACGATCCGACCGCGTTCGATCGGCCCGCCCGCGACGACAGCGCCGACGCGAACTCGGTCCACGACGCCGCCCGGCGCCGGGCCTCGTCGGCCACTTCGTACACCCGGCTCAGCGGCACCGCAGTGAGCAGCTCGGTCCAGTCGTCGTCGATGGCGTTGCCCTCGAACCAGTCGACGAACGATCGCCCCTCGTCGGTGGAGGTGAATGCGGCGTCGGTCGAGACGGCGATCGCCGCGCTCGGCCGCGTGTGCACGGCGCCGACCGACCTCTCGTCCTCGACGGGGGACGGTCCACTGCGACGGACCCGGGCGGCTCGCTGGTACTTGCCGTCGCGCCCCTTGCGGCGATCCAGGTGGCGAATTTCGCCACCCCGGCAGAGACGGAGCCGAACTCGCCCGACGGTCTCATGAGCCAGCCCGCACAGCGAGGCCACCCGACGGTCGGACCAGTCCGGCTCGAGCACCAGGATGCGAGCGGCCGCCGCTCGGCGTTCGTCGAGGGTGAGCGGCAGGCCCTGGCTGCTGTTGCGCCGAACCGCCTCGATGTAGGCCTCCCCCTCGCTGCCGTCGAAGAACGTGCAGTCGAGGTGGGCATGGCGCAACCGCCGGGCGGCGAGGTACCGGTAGTGGCCGTCGACGATGTGACCCGAGCGGGTGATCACCACCGGCGGCCAGTTGCCGGCGAGCTGCACGAACATCTCGAGGTGCGCCGGACGGGCGTCGCCCAGCCGCACCGGCTCCCCGGGGCGCACCCGGTCGATCGGCAACCGCACGACCGCCGGTCCGACCGGCAGCGGGGCGTAGGACAGGTCTTCGAGTGCACTCATCTCGTGGTGGCGCCGGTCCCGGTGACCGGTCGCCGCTCCCCCTCCCTGGCGACAGTGGCCAGCACGTTCCCGCGGGCCACCCCGGCGTGCGTGCCGTTTGTCAGACCAACAGTCTGTCGGACCAACGGACAGAACGTCAAGCAGCGGCTCGCCGCCCTCCCGCTCGCCGCCAGGGTCTGGCGTCAGGGCGTGCGGTAGCCGTCGCGCGTGAGGATCCGGATGGGGTCGGTGCCATCCCACGTCGCACAGGTGCGGGAGATCTTCCCGGCGGCCTCGAGGAACTCCGGCGTCGCCTCCACCACCTCGGTGAAGAAGCCGAAGTCCCGGCGGGTGTCGATGTAGGCGATGTGCTGACCGCGCGACACGATCTCGCCCCGGATCTCGTAGCCGAGGTCCTCGTAGTGCACCCGGGTGCGCGGATAGTCGAACGTGATGGTGGAGAACTGGTGGAAACGGCAGCCGCCCTCGCCCGCCAGATCGGTGTAGACGCTCGGCGAGTCGTCGTACTGGTGGATCAGCTCGATCTGCACCGGCCCGGCCTGGG
>DATDIY010000355.1:0-2088 GCA_036520815.1 Acidimicrobiales bacterium | reverse complement strand
TCCCCGGGAGGATCGACCCGCCGTAGACGAAGACCGACGGCAGGTCGAGACGGGCCGCCGCCATCATCATCCCGGGCAGGCTCTTGTCGCACCCGGCGAAGGTCACGAGGGCATCGAAGCGCTCCGCGTGCATCACCGTCTCCACGGAGTCGGCGATGACCTCCCTGCTCACCAGCGACGCCCGCATGCCCTCGTGGCCCATGGAGATGCCGTCGGAGACGGCGATCGTCGTGAACTCGATCGGGAAGGCCCCGGCGGCGCGGACCCCCTCCTTGGCCCGCTGGGCCAGGCGGCCGAGCGGGAGGTTGCACGGCGTCACCTCGTTCCACGACGAGCACACGCCCACTTGCGCCTTGTCCCAGTCGTCGTCGGTCATCCCGATCGCTCGCAACATGGCCCGGGCCGGAGCCCGACCCTTGCCCTCGGTGACTTCGAACGACCGGGGCTTCATCGGGTTGCCCATGGCGGAACATTACGCTCGCCCTCCGATGGCCAACCATGACCCGGGAGTGATCGACGACAGCCCGGTGATCGAGGGCACCGGTCTCACCCGCCGCTTCGGCCGCACCACCGCCCTCGACGGGGCGACCTTCACGGTGCCGGGCGGGATCACCGGGCTCCTCGGAGCCAACGGCGCCGGCAAGACCACCCTGCTCGGCCTCATCCTCGGACTGCAGCACCCCGACGACGGCACGGTGCGGGTGATGGGGCTCGACCCGACCCGGGCCGGGGCCGAGGTCCGGGCCCGCATCGGGTACGCCCCCGAGCACCACCGCCTCCCGCCCGACACCACCGCGGTCGACCTGGTCCGCCACATCGCCGAGATCCACGGCCTCCCCCATCGGCCCGCCACCAACCGGGCGAGCGACGCGCTCTGGGCGGTCGGCCTCGGCGAGGAACGGTTCCGGCCCGTCGGCACCATGTCGACCGGTCAACGCCAGCGGGTGAAGTTGGCCCAGGCCATCGCCCACGACCCCGCGCTCGTCCTGCTCGACGAGCCCACCGACGGGCTCGACCCGGTGCAGCGCGACGACATGCTCGCCCTGATCCGCCGAGTCGGCACCGAGTTCGGCATCCACGTGCTCATCTCGTCGCACCTGCTCGAGGAGATCGAGCGCATCTGCGACGCCGCCGTGATCCTGCGCGAGGGACAGGTCGTCGCCAGCGGCTCGCTGCGCGAGCTGACCGGGCAGGGTCGGGGCGTGGTCGTCGACCTCGACGACGGCGTCGAGGAGGTCGTTCGGCGCCTGCAGATCTCCGGGTTGGAGGTCACCGTCGACGGCAGCCGGGTCACCGTGCTCATCCAGACCGGCGTCTCGGTCGGCACGATCCACGACCGGGTGCGCGACGCGGTGGCCGACGCCGGCTCGGGCATCCGCCGCCTGAGCGACCGCACCACCTCGCTGGAGGACGTCTTCCTGGAGGTCGGCGCGTGACCGCCGTCGATCCCCCCGCCACCTCCGACGGCACGGTCACCGGCACCGGAGCCCGGATCCTCGATCGTGGCTATCGGCCCTACGAGGGTCCTCGGCGCGGAACGAGCGGCGCCTTCCGGGCCCTCACCGTGCACTCGATGCAGCGAGCCCTCGGGCTCAAGCGCTCGGCCAGCCAGAAGCTCCTCCCCGCCCTTTCGGTGCTGATCGCCTACGTGCCGGCGATCGTGTTCATCGGCCTGTCGGTCCTCATCGAGGACACCCTCCTCGAGAACCAGAACCTGATCCCGACCTACGCCGAGTACTACTCGTTCATCTCGGCCGCCATCGTCGTGTTCAGCGCCTTCGTCGCCCCCGAGCTGCTCTGCCCCGACCGTCGCACCGGCATGCTCGGGCTCTACCTCGCCTCACCGCTGACCCGCAGCTCCTACCTCGGTTCGAAGGCGACAGCGGTGGTCCTGCTGCTGGGCCTGGTCACCCTCGGTCCGCCGCTGCTGATGCTCATCGCGTTCGCCCTGATCGGGAAGGGCCCCGACGGTGCGGGTGGGCTGGCCCGCCTCGTCGGCGAGGTGCTGCTCGGGGGGGCGGCGGTGGCGGTGCTGCACGCCAGCCTCTCGCTGGCCGTGTCGAGCACGACCACCCGCAAAGCGGCCGC
>DATDIY010000354.1:0-3035 GCA_036520815.1 Acidimicrobiales bacterium | reverse complement strand
GGGCACGTCGCCCGAGTCGATCGACGCCGCCGAGGACCGAGAGATCTGGAACGCCCTGTGCGCCCGTCTCGAGATCCCCCAGCCCGCGGGCGGCACCGCCGTCGACATCGAGGCCGCCCTCGCCGTCACTGCCCGCATCGGTTACCCGGCGCTCGTGCGCCCGAGCTACGTGCTGGGCGGCCGGGCGATGGAGATCGTCTACGACGACGACGACCTGGCTCGGGCCATGGCCGAGCTGGCCGGGTTCGGCAGCCTCGGCAAGGAGGGCGGCCTCTCGGCCGAGCGGCCCGTGCTCGTCGACCGCTTCCTCGAGGACGCCACCGAGGTCGACGTCGACGCCATCCGCGATCGCGACGGAGACTTCGTGATCGGCGGGATCATGGAGCACGTCGAGGAGGCCGGCGTGCACTCCGGTGACTCCGCCTGCGTCATCCCGCCCTACTCGTTGTCGGCCCAGACCATCGCCGTGCTCACTGACTACACCCACCGCATCGCCGACGAGCTCGGCGTGGTGGGACTGATCAACGTGCAGTACGCAGTGAAGAGCGGCCAGGTCTTCGTGATCGAGGCCAACCCCCGCGCCAGCCGCACGGTGCCGTTCGTGGCCAAGGCCACCGGCGTGCCCCTGGCCAAGGTGGCCAGCCGCGTGATGATGGGCGCCACCCTCGCCGAGCTGCGCGACGAGAAGCTGCTCACCGAGCCGGTCGGGGGCGACCACGTGGCCGTCAAGGAAGCAGTTCTGCCGTTCGGGCGGTTCCCCGAGTCCGACGCCCTGCTCGGCCCGGAGATGCGCTCGACCGGAGAGGTCATGGGCATCGACCTCACCTTCGGGCTGGCCTTCGCCAAGAGTCAGCTGGCGGCGGGCACGCACCTGCCGACCTCGGGGGTGGTGTTCCTCTCGCTCGCCAACCGCGACAAGGCCACCGGGGTGGCCGCCGCCGAGCGCTTCCGAGCTCTCGGGTTCGGCATCGCCGCCACCTCGGGCACGGCCGAGCACCTGCGCAACGCCGGGGTCGAGGTCGAGACGGTCGTCGCCAAGATCGGCGACGCCGACGGCCACGACGCCGTCGACCTCATCGAGAGCGGCGATGTGGTGCTGGTGGTCAACTCTCCTCGGGGCCGCGGCCCACGGGCCGACGGGGCCCACATCCGTTCCGCCGCCGGGGCTCGCGGCGTCCCGCTGCTCACCACTGGTGCCGCCGGCCTGGCCGCCGCCAACGGCATGGCCGACCGTCAGCGCCACAACCTGCAGGTCCGGCCGTTGCAGGAGTACCACCAGGGTGTGCGGGCCGACGAGGCCGAGCTGACGGAGACCTCTGGGTGAGTTCCCTTCGCCGCCGGGCTAGCGCGCCGCAAGGGCCTCCCGTCGATCTGACCACGACGGTCGGGTCGGTGGAGCTCCCCAACCCGGTGATGACGGCGTCGGGTACCGCCGGGCACGGGGCCGAGCTGGCCGCCTACGTCGACTTCTCGGCGATCGGGGCGCTGGTCGTGAAGTCCCTGTCGGCCGACCCGTGGCCGGGGAACCCGGCGCCGCGGGTGCACGAGACGGCGGCGGGGATGATCAACAGCATCGGCCTGCAGGGACCGGGCGTGGCGGCGTGGCTGAGCGACGAGCTGCCCGCGGTCCTCGACACCGGCGCCCGGGTGGTCGTGAGCATCTGGGGCACCACCGTCGGCGACTACGAGCGGGCGGCCAAGATGCTCCTCGACGCTCCCGACGGGGTCATCGCCGTCGAGGTGAACGTCTCGTGTCCCAACCACCACGATCGCGACCGCATGTTCGCCCACTCGGCGTCCACCACCGCCGAGGCGGTCGAGGCGGCGTCGGTCTGCGGACTGCCCCTGTGGGTGAAGCTCAGCCCCAACGTCAGCGACATCGCGGCGATCGCAGCGGCCGCCGCCGGGGCGGGAGCGGAGGCGGTGACCCTCGTGAACACGGTGCTGGGCATGGCCATCGACCCCGAGACCCGCAGACCGCGCCTGGGCGCGGGTGGTGGAGGGCTCTCAGGCCCGGCGATCCACCCCGTCGCCGTGAGGGCCGTGTACGACGTGCACGCCGCCCACCCCGAGCTGCCCATCGTCGGTGTCGGCGGTGTCGCCCGAGGGGTCGACGCGGTGGAGCTGATGCTGGCTGGTGCCTCGGCCGTCCAGGTCGGCACCGCGAGCTTCGCCGACCCCCGCAGCGTCGAGCGGGTGCGCGACGAGTTGGAGGACTGGTGTCGGGCCCACGGCGTGGGTTCCGTCCGCGACCTGATCGGAGATGCCCATGTCCGCTGACCCCACCTCGGCCACCGAGGTCGGAGACCTCTCGGGCGGCGCCCCGCCTGAGATCCGGGCTCGCCTCGCCCTGGCCCTCGACGTCGACGACATCGTCGAGGCCCAGCGACTGGCGTCCGAGCTGAGCCCGTGGTTCGGGGTGGCCAAGGTCGGCCTCGAGCTCTACAGCGCCGCCGGTCCCGAGGCAATCGAAGTGCTCGTCGGCGACGGCTTCGAGGTCTTCGCCGACCTGAAGCTGCTCGACATCCCCACCACCGTGGCCAAGTCGGCGCGGGTGATCGGCTCGCTCGGCGCCAGCTACCTCACCGTGCACACCCGAGCGGGGGTCGACCACGTGCGGGCCGGGGTCGAGGGTCTGGCCGAGGGCGCCAACGCCGCCGGTCTGGCCCTGCCGACGTGCCTCGGCATCACCGTGCTCACGAGCGAGCCAGCCGATCCGGTCGCGCTGGCCGACCGCGTGGCGATCGCCGAGGCCGCCGACTGCGGGGGAGTCGTGTGCGCGTCGAGCGACCTGGCCCAGGTCGGTGCCCTGGCGCCCGATCTGCTCACCGTCGTGCCCGGGATCCGCCCCGGCGGTGTCGCTCATCACGACCAGGCCCGGCCGGCCACCCCGACGGAGGCCATCGTCGCCGGCGCCCACGTGCTGGTCATCGGGCGGGCCGTGACCGAGGCCGCCGATCCGGTCGCCGCCGCCGCCGCCATCGCCGCCGAGGTCGCCGCCGCCCTCTGATCCCTCCCTTCGGAGTCGCACCGCC
>DATDIY010000353.1:0-5766 GCA_036520815.1 Acidimicrobiales bacterium | reverse complement strand
GGGAACGCCGAGCACGGTGGCCTCGAGCGCGGTGACGGTGACGGTCACCGACAACGGGAGCCCATCCCTCGCCAGCTCGGTGGCCTTCACGTGGACCGTCACGGCGCCCGGCCCGACGAACCAGCCGCCCGTCGTGACGTCGCCGGGGAACCGTTCGAGCGTGCAGGGTTCGGCGATCGCGCCGTTGGCGATCGCGGCGTCGGATCCCGATGCGGGTCAGACGTTGGCCTTCGCGGCGTCGGGCCTGCCGGCGGGTCTGGCCCTGAATGCGGCGACGGGTGTCATCACGGGAACGCCGAGCACGGTGGCCTCGAGCGCGGTGACGGTCACGGTCACCGACAACGGGAGCCCGGCGCTGTCGGCGTCGACGACGTTCACCTGGACGGTCACCGCGCCGACCAGCGGCGGATCCCCGCTCTACCGTGCGATCAACCTGAACGGCCCGGCAGTGACAGCCGGCGGGGTGGCGTTCGAGGCGGGCACGACGGCGCCCAACCTGACGGCGGGGCCGTATTCCTTCTGCAACCAGGGGGTGACACTCAACCCCGCCACCGATGCCGGCACGGCCACCATGGTGCGGTGCTCGGTCTTCGGGTTCGGTGCCGCGTCGGCCCAGGCGACGCTCACCAACGTCCCGAGCGGCACGTACCAGGTGAGCCTCTACACGTGGGAGGACGACAGCTCCGAGACGTTCAACGTCTCGCTGAACGGTGCCTCGGTGGCGACGAACGTGGTGAGCGGATCCCCGGGCACCTGGAAGGTGCTCGGTCCCTACAACGTGAACGCGACGACCGGCACGCTCGCGGTCACCACCTCTGGCGGCGCCGCCAACCTCTCAGGGATCGTGGTCCGCACGGCGACGGGCGGCCCGACGAACCAGCCGCCCGTCGTGACGTCGCCGGGGAACCGTTCGAGCGTGCAGGGTTCGGCGATCGCGCCGTTGGCGATCGCGGCGTCGGATCCCGATGCGGGTCAGACGTTGGCCTTCGCGGCGTCGGGACTGCCGGCGGGTCTGGCCCTGAATGCGGCGACGGGTGTCATCACGGGGACGCCGACCACGGTGGCCTCGAGCTCGGTGACGGTGACGGTCACCGACAACGGGAGCCCGGCGCTGTCGGCGTCGACGACGTTCACCTGGACGGTCACCGCCCCGACCGGCGGTGGCCCCTCGACGGTGTACCGGGCCGTCAACCTCAACGGCGCCGCGATCACCGCCGGCGGCATCTCCTACGAGTCGGGCATCGGCGCCCCGAACCTGACGGCGGGCCCGAACGGGTTCTGCAACCAGGGGGTGACGCTCACCCCGGCCACTGACGCCAGCACGGCGACGCTCGTGCGCTGCTCGGTGTGGGGCACTGCGGCGAACCCGGCCCGGGTCGCCATGACCGGGATCCCGAACGGGTCGTACCAGATCAGCCTTCACGCCTGGGAGGACAACGCCAGCCAGACCATCGCGCTCGCGATCAACGGCACGACGGTGCAGTCCGGCATCGTCAGCGGCGCCGCCGGCAGCTGGCGGCTGCTCGGGCCCTATCCCGTGACGATCACCGACGGCACGCTCACCGTGTCGACGAGCGGCGGTGAAGCCAACCTCTCCAGCCTGGTTGTCGCCACCGCGGGGGCGCCGACGGGTACGTCGGTGGCGATCACGGCGCCGGCGAGTGGGGCCAGCGTCGCCCGGCCCACCACCATCCAGGGTGCCGCCGCCGACCCCACCGGCATCGACCACGTCCACCTCCAGATCCGCGACGGGGCCACCAACCACTACTGGAACGGCACCGCGTTCCAGGTCGCCGCCGCCGAGGTGCTCGCGACGCTGGCCAGCGCGGGTGCGACCACGACCGCATGGTCGTACTCCTTCAACCCGCCGACCATCTCGGTCCAGCCGTACCAGCTCACCGCCACCGCCCACGGAACCGGTGGGGCAGAGAGCAACCCGTCCACCAGCACGTTCAGCCTCAGTTCGGGCGGCGGCGGAGGAGGGTCGTTCGACCCCACCAAGGTGACCGACACGTTCGTCGCCGGGGGCAACTGGACGTTGTCGGTGTCGGCGGACTGGCTCGCCAACGGGCACATGGTCGTGCTCACCCAGGGCGGGATCGTCTTCGACGTGAACCCGGCGACCGGCGCCCAGACCCAGATCCTGAACATCACCTCGAAGGTGTACAGCGAGGGGGAGTCAGGCTCGCTCGACATCCTCGCCGACGCTGCCGGCACCGGCTTCTACATCTATTACATGGTCGCCGGGAGCGACCGCTTGCGGATCTCGCACTTCACCGCCGGCTCCAGCGTCGAACAGGTGATCTGGACCCACTCCGGGCTGGGCTACGCCGCCTATCACAACGGTGGTTCGATCAACCTGGGCCCCGACGGGAAGCTCTACCTGGGCATCGGCGACCGCGTCGAGGGTCGGTCGAACGACCTCACCAACGTGTTCGGGAAGATCCTCCGGATCAACACCGACGGGTCCGCCCCGTCCGACAACCCGTTCCACGACGGAGCCGGCCCCAACATCGACGAGATCTGGGCCTATGGGCTGCGCAACCCGTACCGGTCGAACTTCGACGACACCACCGGGCTGCTCTGGACCGGTGACGTCGGCGGCAACGTCGACGCCCAGGCCTACGAGGAGGTCGACATCATCGAGCGGGGTCAGCGTTACGGCTGGCCCGACTGCGAGGGGCCCCTCGCCCAGCCCAAGAACGGTCCCGTCTGCCCGACCGGGGTCACCGGGCCGGTGTTCTCGTACCCACACGACTCGGTGAGCGCCCAGTACTTCAACCGGGCGATCGTGGGCGGCGAGATCTACCGGGGATCGGCGTTCCCGCTCGGCGGCTACTACGTGTACGCCGACTACCCGACCGACTCGTTCCACTGGCTCCAACTCGGAGTGGACGGGCGAACGGCCGTGGCCAACGGCCAGCTCGCGACCGTGAGCTCACCCACCCCGGTGTGGTTGGGGGCTGGTCCCGACGGCAACATCTACTGGCTGAGCCTCGGCTTCGAGGGCAACGGGCAGCTTCGGCGTCTCGGCTACACCGGGGCCACCGACCAGCCGCCCACCATCACCACGGCGACGGCCACGCCGACCACGGGCACGGCACCGCTCGCCGTGAACTTCACCGGTGCCGCCTCCGACCCCAACGGCACGCCTGTCAGCTACGCCTGGGACTTCGGTGACGGCACCACCAGCACAGAGGCCAGTCCCACGCACGTCTTCTCCGCGAAGGGGAGCTTCCAGGCCCGGCTCCAGGTCAGCTCGGGTGGTGCCACCGTGTCGAGCGACCTGATCCCCATCGTGGTCGGGACGCCACCCGTGCCGACGATCACTGCACCGGTGGATGGCAGCGGGTTCAACGCGGGCGACACGATCACCATCACCGGTGCCGCCACCGATCCCGACGGCGGCGCCGTCCCGGCGAGCGGCCTGGCGTGGAACATCCAGTTCCTGCACAACGACCACGCCCATCCGGGGGTGACGGGCACGGGACCGAGCATCGCCTTCCCCATTCCGCGCACCGGTCACGACTTCAGCGGTGACACCCGCTACCGGGTCGAGCTGACCGCCACCGACACTGACGGCCTGACCAGCAGCACATCGATCATCCTGCGGCCCAACAAGACGACTGTCGCCGTGTCGAGCAACCAGGCCACGACGATGACGGTCGACAACGTCGCCCAGAACCTGCCCTTCGGCGTCGACACCGTGGTGGGCTTCCAACACTCGATCAGCGTCCCGGCCACCCAGTGCGTCACCGGTCGGGTGTGGAACTTCTCGTCGTGGAGCGACGGCGGTGCCCGGACCCACACCATCACCGCGACCGCCGGGCAGAGCCTGACCGCCACCTACACCAGCTCGGCGACGTCGTGCTCCACGATCGGCGAGATCCGGTACAGCCGCACCAGCAACCGGGCCAGCCCGCTGACGTTGCAGGGCGCCACCCTCCCCGGCGGGACCTCGGTCTACATCTTCCTCACCACGACGACGCAGAACTTCACCCGGGTGGAGTTCTGGATCGATCAGCCCACCACCGCCACGCCCCGTCGGGTCGACACCTCGTTCCCGTACGACCTCGTCGGCGGCAACGCGAGCAGGGCCACCGCGTTCAACCCGGGAACGCTCAGCGTCGGGACCCATACGTTGACCGTGCGGGCCACCCGGTCCGACGGCACCTCGCAGACGATCGCCTCCACCTTCGTGCGGTCGTAGCGGCACCGGTACATCAGGGGCCGAGGAAGCCGCGCACGACGGCGCGGCAGTCGACCATCGGTGACCAGCCCTCGGGGCTGGCCTCCAGCTCGAGCATCCCGCTCGAGAGACCGGGATGGTCGGCGACCACGTCGGCCAAACGGTCCTCGACTGCCCTGCGGGTGGCGGGGCTCACCCGGCCCCGGATGTCGGCGCGCAGGCCCACCACGACCCGACTGCGCACCCAGTCGATGGTGGCGATGGGGCGACTCTCGCTCTCGTCGTAGTCCGGTTCCAGCGTGCGCCAGCAGTCGTCCGGAGTGCGCAGCGGACCGGCGACGGCGTGGATGGCGTCGACCATCTCCTCGAGCTGGCTGGCCCGGTAGCGACGAAGCGGCCCGGGCCCGGGGAGGCCGGTGAAGGCGGTGACCACCACGAACAGCACCACCGCGGCGACCACCGCGCCGGCCAGGGCGACGAGGCGGCGGCGTCGGGTGGCGAGCACCGACGCAGTCTCCCAGGCGGCGGTCCCTGGGTCGTGCGTCCCGGTCTCCCGGTCGCGGCGGAGCTATCGTCGCCAGCGCCACTTCGCGTGGTGCAGCGTCAGCCGATCGGTCGGGTTTCGGTACGTGGCTCCAGCCTCAGAACCTCAGACATCGCCGTGTCCGGCGGCGACCATCGCGGTGCGATGACCGCGGACTTCGTCGTCACCGAGGTCTTCCCCGCGGAGCTCACGACTCCGGCCGAAGCGCGTCGATTCGTGGTGGGGGCACTGCGCGCAGGGGGCGTCGAAGTCGACGAGGCCGTCCCCCTCGTGGTCAGCGAGCTGGTGACCAACGCGGTGCTCCACGCCGGGAGCTCCGCCCAGGTCGAGGTGCGCGTCGCCAACGAGTGCGTGCGCATCGAGGTGCACGACTCCACCAACGACCTTCCCACTGTGCGTGAGCCGGGTCCGTACACCGTGACCGGTCGCGGGCTCATGTTGGTCGACGCGCTCAGCGACCGCTGGGGGGCGTCACCGACCGCCATGGGCAAGGTCGTCTGGTTCGAGATCGACCGCTGACCCGACGGGTCAGACGGTGAGGCGGGACTTCACGGCGGCGGCGATGCGGCCGCCGTCGGCGGCGTCGCCCACCCGGCCCCGGACGGCGCCGATCACCTTGCCCATCGCCTTGGGATCGCCGGCCGCTCCGAGCCTCTCGACCACCTCCGAGACCACGGCGTCGAGAGCGGCGTCGTCGAGCTGGGCCGGCAGGTAGGCGCCCAGGATCTCGGCTTCGGCCCGTTCGCCGGCGGCCTGCTCGGTACGGCCGGCCTCCTCGTAGATCTCCGCCGCCTCGTTGCGGCGCTTGACCTCGGTGCGCAGCACGCCCGTCACCGCATCGTCGTCGAGGGTGCCGCGGGTGGCGCCGGCCGTCTCGGCCGCGGTGACGGCGGCGAGGGCCATGCGCAGCGTGGACACCCGGACCTGGTCGCGGTCCTTCATGGCGGCAGTGAGGTCGGCTCGGAGCTCGTCGATGAGGGCCATGGCCCCATCGTGGCCCGTCGGACGGTCCGGCGTCGCCCGAGATCAGTGC
>DATDIY010000352.1:0-4332 GCA_036520815.1 Acidimicrobiales bacterium | reverse complement strand
TCGTGCTTCGGCAAGGACCTGAGCGCCCTCGTCACCACCGCCCACGAGCTGGGCTACGACGCGTCGCTGCTGACCGCGGCGGTCACGGTCAACCGGGCCCAGCGCATCCAGGTGATCGAGAAGCTCCAGCGCCACCTCGGCGCCATGCTCGGTCGCCGCATCGCCCTTCTTGGGCTTGCGTTCAAGCCCGGCACCGACGACATCCGAGACGCGCCGGCGGTCGAGATCGCGCAGCTGCTCACCGACATGGGTGCCACCGTGCGGGCCCACGATCCCGTGGTCACGTCGGTGCCCGGCCTCGAGTGCCTGACCATCGGCACCGATCCCTACGCTGCGGCCGCCCGCGCCGATGCGGTGGTGCTCATCACCGAGTGGCCCGAGTACCAGACGATGGACCTCGGCCGCCTCCGGGCCGCCATGAAGGGCGACCTGTTCGTCGACGCCCGCAACGTGTTCGCCCCCGCCACGCTGCGGGCCGCCGGTCTGCGGCCGGTGTCGTTCGGTCGGATCGACTCCCCGGCGTCGCTCGACCGGGCCACGTCGATGACCTCCTCGTAGCCGCCACCGTCGGCAGGCGACACGACATCCGGAGCCAATCGGCCTCGGGCCGGGCTGCGTCAGGCGTCACATCCATGACGCAGGGTGTCGACCACGACGCTACGCGGGAAATTTGGAAAGTATCGCTGCGACCATCTGTCACATTCAGCAAGATGACGTGGTTCATGTGCCGTTCAATCGTCGGTGATGTGAGCCGCAGTGGCATTCAGCAAACGATTGGAATCGGCACAGCAGCCGTTCAGTGTCGAGGCAGGAGTGGTTCAGCTGACGGCTGATCATTGCGCTCCGGTCAGTTCGTCGTCAGCGCTCGACCGACGGACTTCGGGCTGCGGCGCCTACATGAACCGTTCAGAGCGTGTTCGCAGCTCCGTCATTGGAGGCCCTGCGCGCAGCATGTTATGCATCCGACAAGGCGATTGAGCGCCGCTTCATAGACGCATTCTTTCGCCGCTGCCCGCAGGTATTCCCCGAGAAGGAGGAGCGTGCTGTGCGTCGTGTCGGTGTGGTGGGTAGTGGCTATGTCGGGACGGTGGTGGCGGCGTGCTTCGCCGACATCGGCCACTCGGTGGTTGCCCTGGAGATGGACGAACAGAAGGTCGAGGCGCTGTCGAGCGGTCTGCTCCCGTTCCACGAGCCGGAGCTCGGGGAGCTGCTGCGGTCAGGGCTTCGTTCCGGGAACCTCCGCTTCACCAGCCATGTCGATGACGCCGTCGCCGCGTCGGACGTGATCTTCCTGTGCGTCGGTACCCCGTCGGCGCCGAGCGGCCGACCGGACCTGTCCGCCCTCGAGGCGGCCCTGCGCGGTGTCGCCCGGGCCGCGGACGCCCCGAAGGTCCTGGTGACCAAGAGCACCGTGCCGGTCGGCACCGGCAACTGGGTCGCCAGCGTCGTCGACGACGAGATGGCCCGCCGTGACGATCCGCCGGTGCCGTTCTCGGTCGTGTCCAACCCGGAGTTCCTGCGGGAGGGCCTCGCCGTCCACGACTTCCTCAACCCCGATCGGGTGGTGGTCGGCAGCGATGACCCCGAGGCACTCGACACGGTGGCCTCGCTGTACGCGCCGATCCTCGACGGGGCCACCGTTCGCGACGACAGCGACCATCCGGTGCTGTTGCGCACGGCGCTGTGCGCGGCCGAGATGATCAAGTACGCGTCGAACGCGTTCCTGGCCACCAAGATCAGCTTCGCCAACGAGATCGCCAACATCTGTGAGCGGGTCGGCGCCGACGTGGGTGATGTCACCCAGGCGATCGGGCTCGACACCCGCATCGGTTCGAAGTTCCTCGACGCGGGTGTGGGTTGGGGAGGGTCCTGCTTCGGCAAGGACCTGAGCGCCCTCGTCACCACCGCCCACGAGCTGGGCTACGACGCGACGCTGCTCGACGCCGCCGTCACCGTGAACCGTCAGCAGCGGACCCAGGTCGTCGAGAAGCTCCAGCGCCATCTCGGTGCGCTGCTCGGTCGCCGCGTCGCTCTGCTCGGCCTCGCCTTCAAACCCGGTACCGACGACATCCGCGACGCGCCGGCCGTGGAGATCGCCCGACTGTTGCTGGAGGTCGGGGCGTCGGTGCGGGCCCACGACCCGGTCGTGCGAGCGATACCCGGACTGCCTGGCCTGGTCATCGACGCCGACCCCTACGTGGCCGCCTCCCGGGCTGACGCCGTCGTGCTCGTCACCGAGTGGCCCGAGTACCAGGTGATGGACCTCGACCGGCTGCGCGACACCATGCGCGGGGACCTCTTCGTCGACGGCCGCAACGCGTTCACCCCCGCCCACCTGCGTGGTGCCGGGTTCCGCCCGGTGTCGTTCGGTCGACTCGACCACCGGGCCCCCGTCGAGCGCCGCTCGTCGATGAGCGGGAGCCAGGGATGAGCTCGTTCTTCGACTCGATCGGCGACGGCACCTGGCGCGAGCTGCTCCCGCTCGGCATCGCCGGGCTCATCGTGTGGGCCCTCTGGCTCTATCGAGCGATCAGCTCCCGGTTCGATCACGCCGTCGTCAACGACTTCCGCACGACGACCTCCGTGGTGGTCCCGAGCTACCGGGAAGATCCCGACATCGTGGTCATGTGCCTGCGCACGTGGCTCGCCGAGGACCCCACCGAGGTCATCATCGTGGTGGACATCGCCGACACCGAGGTGCAGGACCGCCTCGCCGCCATCGACGACTCCCGCCTGCGGATGATCGTGTACCGCCACGAGGGCAAGCGGTCCGCGCTCGGGGTCGGCATCCGCGCCGCCCAGGGCGAGATCGTGATCCTCTCCGATTCGGACACGATGTGGACCCCGGGGCTGCTGGCGAACGTCCAGATGCCGTTCGCCGATCCGATGGTCGGCGGCGTGGGCACCCAGCAGAACGTGTACCAGCGGACCACGAGTGTGTGGCGTCGCCTCGCCGACTGGATGGTCGACCTCCGCTACTACGACTACGTGCCGGCCATGGGCCGCAAGGGCGCGGTGATCTGCCTCTCGGGGCGGACTGCGGCCTACCGGCGTTCGGTGATCCTGCCCGTGCTCCCCAACCTCGAGCACGAGTTCTTCCTCGGCCGTCGCTGCGTGGCCGGCGACGACGGTCGACTCACCTGGCTCGTCCTCGCCTCGGGGTACAAGACGGTGCACCAGCGTTCGGCCCGGGCCCTGTCGATGTTCCCGGACACGTTCCGGGCGTTCGTCAAGCAACGCGTGAGGTGGAGCCGCAACTCCTGTCGGACCTATCTGACCGCGATGTGGAAGGGATGGCTCTGGAAGGTGCCGTTCGTCTCCAAGGTGACGACCCTCCAGATCCTGCTGACCCCGGTGACGATGGGGCTGGCGCTGGCCTACCTGCTGCTGAGCCGCCTCGAGATCACGACCCATGGCTTCGTCATCGCGGGGAGCTGGCTGCTCGTCGGTCGGGGGATCCGCAGCTACTCCCACCTGCGTCGGCACCCCTTCGACATCTTCCTGCTGCCCCTCTACGCCGTGATCGTGATCATGGTGGCGCTCCCGATCAAGGGCTACGCCCTGGTCACCATGAACAAGCAGGGCTGGCTCACGCGCACCTCCGAGCTGATCGGCGGCGAGGGCCAGACCGCCTCGACGCTCGTCGCGGAAACGGCCTGAGTCACCGATGACGCCCACGTCTCGACTGCTGTCTCGCGTGCTGGTCGCCGGTGTCCTCGCCGCTGGTGCACTCGGCGCCACCGGGCTCGTCGCCTCACCGGCCTCCGCCGCCTCCGCGGACTCGTCGACCGAGCCGGTGAGCGCCGAGGACGCCGAGCTCCAGGCGGCAGTGGTGGCGGCCGAGGACCGCCGGATCACGGAGATCCGGACGGTGACGTCGCTCGCCCGCTGGAGGGGGGACAACTGGAAGACGCCCTACCGACTCGGCACCGAGGGCGGATACACGCTCGTGCTCACGCCCCGGTCCACGCCGTACACGGTCGAGGACCTCCTCCAGCTCGCGCCCCAGACCTTCCTCAAGCTCTCGGACGGATCGTTCTTCCTCACGGAACACCTCGTCGTCATGCCGCGGGCCACGTTGAACCTCGGGGAGCCCGGCGGGCTCAACCTGCGCCTCGCCAGCAGCCATGACGGCTTCGCCACCATCCTCTCGTTCGGCGGTGAGCTGATCATCGGGGGCGAGGCGGGATCGGAGGTGGCGATCACCAGCTGGGACCTCGCGGCAGGGGAGCCCGACGCGACGACGCTCGACGGAAGGGCCTACGTCAGAGCGATCGGCGGACAGTTCGAAGCCACCTACGCCAACCTGTCGAACCTGGGGTTCTGGAGCGG
>DATDIY010000351.1:0-21706 GCA_036520815.1 Acidimicrobiales bacterium | reverse complement strand
ATACCGGTGAAGATCGCCATCCTGAACAACGCCTACCTCGGCATGGTCCGCCAGTGGCAGGAGATGTTCTACGGCGAGCGCTACAGCGAGGTGTACCTCTCGCCCGACCTGCCCGACTACAAGATGTGGGCCGAGGCCATGGGCTGCGTCGGCATGAGGGTCGAGTCGCCCGACGAGGTCCTGCCGGCCATCGAGAAGGCCAACTCGATCGACGACCGACCCGTCGTCATCGACTTCCGCACCGACTCCCGGGAGAAGGTCTTCCCGATGGTCGCCGCCGGGACGTCGAACTCCGAGATCCAGATCGGCCCGGAGGAGACCCGATGACCGCCCCCGGCACCAGCAAGCGCCACCACATCCTGTCGGTGCTGGTGGAGAACAAGCCCGGTGTGCTCGCCCGCGTGTCGGGCCTGTTCGCCCGCCGGGGCTACAACATCTTCTCCCTCGCGGTGGCCCCCACCGACGACGACCGGCTCAGCCGCATCACCATCGTGGTCGACGTCGAGTCGAGCCCCCTCGAGCAGATCATCAAGCAGCTCGACAAGCTCATCAACGTCGTCGGGATCGACGAGCTCGCTCCCGGAGACGCCGTCGAGCGCGAGCTGTTGCTCGCCACCGTGTCGGCGCCGGCCGAGACCCGCGGCCAGGTGATCGAGCTGGTCGGCGTCTTCGAAGGTCGCGTGCTGAGCGTCGGCTACGAGGAGATCACCGTCTCGCTCGACGGCAGCCCCCGGAAGCTCGACGATTTCACCGAGCTGCTCGGCAACTACGGCGTGGTCGCGCTCCAGCGCACTGGCCGCGTCGCCCTACCCCGCATCCAGCGTCGATCGGCGGAGCTTTCCGCCGTCCCCGACGCGTCGTAACCTCGTCCAGTTCTTTCGACAGCATCGCTGCGCATTTCCGACAAGGAGCACTCCCCGATGGCCACCGTGTACTACGAAGCCGACGCCGACCGTTCGTACATCGCCGATCGCAAGGTGGCGGTGATCGGATACGGCTCCCAGGGCCATGCCCACGCCCTCAACCTGAAGGAGTCGGGCGTCGACGTCGTCGTCGGCCTCCGTGAGGGCTCCTCGTCGAAGGCCAAGGCCGAGTCCGAGGGCCTGAAGGTCCTCGGCATCCCTGAGGCCTCCGAGTGGGCCGACGTCATCATGATCCTCGCCCCCGACACCGAGCAGAAGCGCATCTACGACGACGAGATCGCCCCGCACCTGAAGGACGGCGACGCCCTGTTCTTCGCCCACGGCTTCAACATCCGGTTCAACCGGATCGTGCCGCCGGCCGGCGTCGACGTGGCCATGGCCGCCCCCAAGGGACCGGGCCACCTGGTGCGTCGCACGTACACCGAGGGCGGCGGCGTGCCGTGCCTGATCGCGGTCGAGCAGGACGCCACCGGCAAGGCCCGTGAGCTCGCCCTCGCCTATGCCGATGCCATCGGCGGCACCCGCGCCGGCGTGATCGAGACCACCTTCACCGAGGAGACCGAGACCGACCTCTTCGGCGAGCAGGCCGTGCTCTGCGGCGGGCTGACCGCCCTCGTGCAGGCCGGGTTCGAGACCCTCACCGAGGCCGGCTACCAGCCGGAGATGGCCTACTTCGAGTGCCTCCACGAGGTGAAGCTGATCGTCGACCTCATGTACGAAGAGGGCATCGCCGGGATGCGCTACTCCATCTCCGACACCGCCGAGTACGGCGACGTCACTCGCGGCCCTCGCGTGGTCACGCCGGCCACGAAGGCGGAGATGAAGAAGATCCTCGAGGAGATCACCTCCGGCAAGTTCGCCGAGGAGTGGATCGCCGAGTCGGAGTCGGGTCGGGCCAACTTCAACGCCCTGCGCAAGGAGGGCGCCGACCACGCCATCGAGACCACCGGCAAGGAGCTGCGGGCGATGATGCCGTGGATCTCCGCCGGCCGGAAGAGCGTGGCCGAGACCTCCGGTGGCGCCCAGGGCTGACGCCCGCTCTTCTCTCGAACTGGTAGGCACTGCGCGGGGTATGTCCCGCGCTCTGCCTACCAGTTCGGCGATCTCGGTCCGGCTTCGGGAACCAGCGTGGGAGGCCGGGCGTCGTAGAGGGGATGCGGATCCCACGGGTGCTCGGCGGCGGGCTGGCGGCGGTGGTGCTGTCCGCTGCGTGGCTCGTCGCCGGCCCCGGGATCGGTGCAGCGGGCGCCAGCTGCGTCGGGCCGCAGCTCCAGGTCGCGCCGACCGTGGCCGCGCCGGGCCAGTCGGTCACGGTGGCGGGCCTCTATTTCGGTGACGACTGCAACGACACCGGCGGGCCGGGCCCGGTGCTCGGTCAGCCCCTGCAGGACATCGAGCTGTGGATGCGGGTGGGGGACGAGGACAAGCTCGTGGCGCTGGTCGATGCCAGCCGCACCTACGACTTCGCCATCCAGGTCCCGGTTCCGCCGAGCCTCGGGACGGGCGCCGGGGCGGTGACAGCCCGGGTTGACGGACGGCCCGTCACCACCTTCGGTCCTGCCGCCCTCGTGGTGGAGGGGGAGCCGATCCGCGAGGACGATCCCCCGGTCGTCGACGCCGACGACCTCGCTGCCCCGGACGGGATCGCGTCCTTGCCGTCGGCTTGGCCGTGGTTGGCCGTCGGCGCCGTCGGCGGGGTGGTGGCCACCCTCGCCGGCGTCGCCCTCGTGCGTCGCCGACGCGCGTGGTTCTGATCTCAGCGGCGGTCCTTGCGCCAGACGAAGCGGAGGCCGGACCAGTCGTCGTCGATGGCCGCCACCTTCACGTCGACCAGGCCGGTGGGGAGGAAGGTGTCGCGCAGCGACTGCTCGGTCATGTCGCTGATGTGGCCACCGGCCTTGCGGGGCCAGGCGATCCACAGGCCGGCGGTCGGTGCGGTGGCCTTCACCAGGCGGGGCGCCTGCCGCGCCAGATCGGCCTGCGAGCGGACGAAGGCGACGGTGGTGTCCGGGGCTCTGCGCAGGTTGCGCCGCACCTCGACACCGTCGGGTAGATCCGGCACTGCCCATCCCTCGGGCGCATCGACGAGGGCGAGCACGTGGCCCTCCCTGATCGCCAGCTTCTTCGCCAGGGGGGTGCCCGAATAGCCGGCTGCCATGCGGCAAGTCTCACCCAGCCAGGGGCGCGAACGGAAGGTCCCTCGCCGGCCGCGACGGGGGCGTGCTCGAGCCACCGGATACGCTCGTGAGCCCTGCCACGGGTGGTGGAACCCCGTAACCACGGGTGCTCGCCGTCTCCCGACACGAGCCCGTGATGTCACACCCTCCGCCCTGCCACCTGTCGCCACAGCCCCCTCGCAACCGTCGACCGGGACCGTGGCGGACGCTCGGCGCCGCGGTCGCCGCAGTGGTCCTCCTGCTCGGAGCCGCCGCCTGCGCTGGCTCCGACCAGAGCGGCCAGAGCGGCCAAACCGCGGAGGGCGGCGACGTGGCGGGGACGACGGTCGCTCCGGACCAGTCGACCTCGCCTCCCACCACCATCCCCGTCGAGCCGGCCCGCCGGGTCCTCGTCCTGGGCGACTCCGGGATGGTCGACGCCGCCCCGGCGGTGGTCGCGATGTTCCAGGCGACGGGCGCTGTCGCGCTCGACGGCTCCCGTGGCGGCCTCGGGCTCACGCGGCTGGGGTTCGAGGCCGAGACCTCCCCGTTCGCCGAGCTCTGGGCGGGGATGGTCGCGGCCGAGGAGCCCGATCTGATCGTCGTCATGCTCGGGGTCTGGGACGGAGGGTGGGTCGAGGCGAACGGTCCGTCCGCCTACGCCCCGGTGGTCGAGGAGGCCGTGCGCATCCTCACCTCGCAGGGGGCGCGGGTGCTCTGGCTCTCGACCCCACCGGAGCCGACGATCGACGACCGGCCGGTCGACCACGTCTTCGCCCAGGTCGCCGCCAACCATCCCGGCCAGGTCTTCTACGCCGACATCGACGCGGCGGTGCGGACACCTGACGGCACCGTCGCGCCGGCCTATCGGTCCAGCGACGGCACCACCGTCCAGCTGCGCAAAGCCGATGGCTGGCACTTCTGCCCCGATGGCGCGGCGGCGGTCGCCACCGAGATCGAGCGCCTCGTCGTCGAGCTCGGTCTGACCGTCTCGGCCGGCACCTCCTGGGTCGACGGCGGGTGGAGGGCGGCGAGGGTCTACGACGGCTACCCCGAGTGCAGGAACTAGCCGGAGGCGAGGCCGGGGCTTCAGGTCGGCGCGCCGGGTGCCGACCACTCCGGGATGGGTGATCGGCCGACGGCACTGGGTGAGCGTCGTCCCCGGTTCGCCCATCCTGACGACGTCGACCCGGCGTGGAACCCCCGCCATCCGGAGCTGGCGTACGCCGTCGACGGCGTGTCGCTGCTCATGCCCTACGCCGAGCCGTACTTCGTGCGGACGGTGCGAGCCGCCCTGCCCGACCTGGAGCCGGAGCTGCGGGACACGGCAGCCGCCTTCTGTCGCCAGGAGGCCCGCCACCATGCCGAGCACCGTCGGTTCAACGACCACCTCGCTGCCGGTCGTCCCGGCGTCGCCCGGCTCGAGCGCTGGATGGACCGCACCTACGGCCACCTCGAACGTCGTCGCAGTCACCGCTTCTCGTTGGCGTTCGCCGCCGCCTCGGAGACGATCGCCTTCTCCATCGCCCGCTGGGCGGACCGCCACCACCACGAGCTGTTCGACGACGTCGAAGTGACCACTGCCGAGCTCTTCCAGTGGCACCTGGCCGAGGAGGTCGAGCACAAGTCGGTCGCTCACGACGTGTACACCGCCGTCGACGGGTCGAAGGCCCGCTACTGCCTGGCGGCGGCGACGACGTTCTCGATCCTTGCCTGGTTCACGATCCTGACCGTGCTGACCCTCCTGTTCGGCTCGGGCCGCTGGCGCTCGCCGGCCTGTTGGGTGCGCCTTCCTCGGTGGGCCTTCGGAATCGGCTTCGTGACGCTGCCGGACCTCGTCTCCTCCTGCCTCCCCGGCCACCATCCCTCCGATCTCGCCGACCCACCCGGGCTCCAGGCCTGGCTGCGGGGCCGCGACGCTACGGTGACCCCCTCGACGATCTGAGGGGAGGCGCCGTGGAGTACCGACGGCTCGGCCGGACCGGCCTGGAGGTCAGCTCGCTGTGTCTGGGGGCGATGATGTTCGGCCGGTGGGGGAACAAGGACCACGACGACTCGGTGCGGATCATCAACGCCGCCCTCCACGCCGGCGTCAACTTCATCGACACGGCCGACGTGTACTCCTACGGCGAGTCCGAGGAGATCGTGGCCAAGGCGATCAAGGGCCGACGCGACGAGGTCGTGATCGCCACCAAGTTCTTCATGCCGAGCGCGGAAGGTCGCAACTCGCGCGGCGGCTCGCGCTTCTGGATCACGAAGGCGGTCGAGAACAGCCTGCGCCGGCTCGACACCGACCACATCGACCTCTACCAGATGCACCGTCCCGACCCTCGCATGGACATCGACGAGACCCTCGGCGCGCTCAGCGATCTCGTGCATCAGGGCAAGGTCCGCTACCTCGGCTCGTCGACGTTCCCCGGCTCCGAGATCGTCGAGGCCCAATGGGTGGCCGAGCGCCGCAACCGCGAGCGGTTCGTGTGCGAGCAGCCGCCGTACTCGATCCTCACCCGCGGCATCGAGTACGACGTGCTCCCGACGTGCCTGCGCCACGGCATGGGCGTGATCCCGTGGAGCCCGCTCTCCGGTGGATGGTTGTCGGGAAGGTACCGGCTCGGGGCGGATACGCCCGGCAGCACCCGCTCCAAGCTCCAGCCCGGTCGCTACGACATCGACGTGCCGGGCAACCGGGAGAAGCTCGAGGTGGCCGATGCCCTGGCGGTGCTCGCCGAGGAGGCGGGCATGACCCTCATCGAGATGGCCCTGGCCTTCGTGCTGCGCAACCCGGCGGTCACCTCCGCGATCATCGGGCCCCGCACCATGGAGCACCTCGAGTCGCAGCTGCCCGGCGCCGACATCGGCCTCACCGACGACGTGCTCGACCGCATCGACGAGCTCGTTCCGCCGGGCACCAACCTCAACTCCGCCGACGCGGGCTACCTGCCGCCGATGGTCGCCCGGGCATCGGCGCGCCGTCGTCCCGAGTAGCCCCGGCGCCGACCTCGAGGGCAGGACGCCAGCCAGTCATCGAGCATCGAGCTTCAAATCCGACTTGTTTGGTCGGGAATAGTGGCTAGGCTCCCTCCGGTTCGGCAGCGGCCGAGAGGGCCGCGCCACGATGCGCGTGAGGGAGTGCCGTGAGCGAACAGTGGGGCTTCGAGACCAAGCAGATCCATGCCGGCCAGGAGGCCGATCCGACCACCGGAGCCCGGGCGCTCCCGATCTACCAGACGACGGCGTACCAGTTCCGCGACACGGCGCACGCCGCCAACCTGTTCGCCCTGGCCGAGATCGGCAACATCTACACCCGCATCATGAACCCGACCCAGGTCGTGTTCGAGGCGAGGGTGTCGGCGTTGGAAGGCGGCACCGAGACCGCCATCGGCATCCCCGGTGCGCTGGCCGTGGCCTCGGGGCAGGCGGCCGAGACGCTCGCCATCCTGAACATCGCCGAGCAGGGCAGCCACATCGTCTCCTCCGCCGCGCTCTACGGCGGCACCTACAACCTCCTGCACTACACGCTGCCGAAGTGGGGCATCGACGTCACCTTCATCGACGATCCCGACGACCTCGATGCCTGGCGCGCCGCGGTGCGGCCCGACACCAAGGCGTTCTTCGCAGAGTCGATCGGCAATCCCCGCAACGACGTGCTCGACATCGAGGGCGTGTCCGCGGTCGCCCACGAGATCGGCGTGCCGCTCATCGTCGACAACACCGTGGCCACACCCTGGCTGATCCGCCCCCTCGACTGGGGGGCCGACATCGTCGTGCACTCGGCCACCAAGTTCATCGGCGGCCACGGCACCTCGATCGGCGGTGTCATCGTCGACGGCGGCACCTTCGACTACTCCGCCAACGACAAGTTCCCGGGATTCACCGAGCCCGACCCCAGCTATCACGGTCTCACCTACTGGCCCGCCCTCGGCGCCGGGTCCTTCATCATCAAGGCGCGCGTGCAGCTGCTGCGCGATCTGGGTCCGGCGGTGACGCCGTTCAACTCCTGGCTGTTCCTCCAGGGCCTCGAGACGCTGAGCCTGCGCATGGAGCGCCACAACAGCAACGCCATCGCGGTGGCCGAGTACCTCGCCGGGCACGCGCAGGTCGAGTCGGTCCAGTTCGCCGGCCTCCCGGACTCGCGGTGGCACGAGCGGGCGACCCGGTACGGCCAGGGCCGCGGCTACGGGTCGGTGCCGGCGTTCGTCATCAAGGGCGGCAAGGAGGCGGGTCAGAAGTTCGTCGAGGGCCTCACCCTGCACAGCCACGTCGCCAACATCGGCGACGTTCGCAGCCTGGTGATCCATCCGGCCAGCACCACCCACTCGCAGCTCAGTGAGCAGGAGCAGGTCAGCACCGGCGTCGAGCCCGGCCTGGTTCGGCTCTCGGTCGGCATCGAGACCCTCGACGACATCATCGCCGACCTCGACCAGGGCTTCGCCGCCGCCCGCAGCTGACCACCACCCCCAGAAGGTGGCTCACGTCGTTCGGCCGGCTTGGCGTGGTGAGCCAGCTTTCCGGGGTGGGTGAGGATCAGCCGACCGGGTTGGTGGCGGTGACGAGCCAGGTGTGGCCGACGACGCGGACGGCCCCGTCGACCAGGTGGTTTCGCAGCTCGGCCCGGGCGTCGTCGAGGGCGAGCCCCCACCCTTCGGGCCCGAGCTCCTCTTCGAGCGCGGCCCGGACCGCCCGGCCGAGCGAGCCGCTGAGTGCGATCGCCAGTCGCTCCTCGACCCCGTCGCTGCTGTCGAGGGAGTAGTCGCAGACGCCGTCGAACGCCTCGATCGCGACGTCGCCCCATCCGGCGCCGTCGAGCACCCGGCGGACGAGGTCGTGGTCGGCGAGGCCCAATGGCCCGGGGGTGCCGGGCACCGGCAGCGGCGGGGGCGCATCGAGTCGGGCGATCAGCGGGCCCAGCCCGAGGATGAAGGTGTCGATCTCCTCGTTGCGCCAGGACACGAAGGCGAGCCGACCGCCGGGAGCCGTCGCGGCGCGGATGTTGGTGAACGCCTGCACCGGGTCGTCGAAGAACATCACCCCGAAGCGCGACACGACCCGGTCGAACGGCGGACCAGGGGCCGCCTCCAGCAGGTCGGCGGTCTGGGCGTCGGCCTCCAACACCGTCGCCGCCGGCACCCGGGTGCGGGCGGCAGCGACCATGGTGGGGGAGATGTCCACGCCCACGGCGGACGCCCCGGCGTCGACGGCCGCGGCCAGCAGGGTGCCCCCTCCGCAGCCCAGGTCGAGCGTGCGCTGGACCGGGCGGAGGTCGGCGGCGGCCAGGACGGCGCTGGTGAAGGGGGCGAGGACGGAGTCGAAGATGCGCTCGTTGCGGACCCACCCGTCGGCGGCGGTGGTCCAGTTGGCGCGCATCGACTCGTTGGTCATGCGGCCAAGCGCTCCACCACGTGGTCGATGCAGCCGGTGAGGGCGGCGACGTCGTCGGGGTCGATGGCGGGGAACAGGGCCATCCGCAACTGGTTGCGGCCGAGCTTGCGGTAGGCCTCCGTGTCGACGACGCCGTTGGCCCGCAGCACCTTGCTCACCAGGGCGGCGTCGACCGAGTCGTCGAGGTCGATGGTGGCGACCACGTGGCTGCGCTGGGCCACGTCGGCCACGAACGGGGTGGCGTAGGAGCTCGCCTCCGCCCACCCGTAGATGGTCTCGGCCGAGAGGTCGCACCGGCCGGCGGCCCAGTGCAGCCCGCCGTTGTCGTTGATCCACTCGACCTGCTGGACGGCCAGGAAGACGGTGGCCAGGGCCGGGGTGTTGTAGGTCTGGTCCTTGCGGGAGTTGTCGAGGGCGACGGTGAGGCTCAGCGACTCGGGGATCCAGCGGTCGCTCGCCCCGATGCGCTCGATGCGTTCGATGGCCGCCGGCGACACGGCGGCCAGCCACAGCCCACCGTCGGAGGCCAGGCACTTCTGGGGGGCGAAGTAGTAGACGTCGGTCTCGGCCGGGTCGAAGCGCAGGCCGCCGGCGGCCGAGGTGGCGTCGACCAGCACCAGCTGGCCCTCGTTGGCGCCCTCGGGCCGACGCAGCGGCATGGCCACACCGGTCGAGGTCTCGTTGTGGGTGAGGGCGTACACGTCGACCGCGGTGTCGGCCGGCACCACCGGGTGCGTGCCCGGATCGCTGGCCACCACGACCGGGTCGGCAAGGAACGGGGCGGCTTTCGACGCGCCGGCGAACTTCGAGGAGAACTCGCCGAAGCTGGCGTGCAACGACCGGTTCTCGATCAGTCCGAAGGTGGCGATGTCCCAGAACACGGTCGAGCCGCCGTTGCCCAGCAGCACCTCGTAGCCGTCAGGCAGGGCGAACAGCTCGGCCAGGCCGTTGCGCAGCCGGCTGACCATGTACCGCACGGTGTCCTGGCGATGGCTGGTGCCGAGGTACTCGCGCCCGGCGGCGGCGAGGGCCTCGACGGCTTCGGGGCGGACCTTCGAGGGTCCGCAGCCGAAGCGGCCGTCGGCGGGGAGGAGCTCGGTGGGGATGTCGATCTTGGGGGTGGTGGCGCTCACCCGCCCATCGTCGCATCCCTCAGCCGGGCCACGAAACGGGGTTGGCGGACGTCACACCGAGGACGCAACCGGCTTCGGCGTCCGGGAGGGCGTCGGGTAGCGTCGGGACGCCCCCCGCCCGCTGACACGAGGAAGTTCGCCGCCATGGCCCTCGAGCGCCTGTCCCGCCGCGTCGCCGCCATCACCGAGTCCGCCACCCTCGCGGTCGACGCCCGGGCGAAGGCCCTGAAGGCGGCCGGTGAACCGGTCATCGGCTTCGGTGCCGGCGAGCCCGACTTCCCGACGCCGGCCCACGTGGTCGAGGCCGCCATCGCCGCCTGCTCCGACCCGAAGAACCACCGCTACACGCCGGCCGGGGGCCTTCCGGAGCTCAAGGAGGCGGTGGTCGCCAAGACCCTGCGTGACTCGGGCGTGGAGTTCCTCGCCGGCCAGGTGCTGATCACCAACGGTGGCAAGCACGCCGTCTACAACACCTTCGAGGGCCTGCTGAACCCGGGCGACGAGGTGCTGCTCCCGGCGCCGTACTGGACGACCTATCCCGAGCCGATCGCTCTCACCGGTGCCACCTCGGTGGTGCTGCCGACCGACGTGGCGAGCGGCTTCCGGGTGACCGTCGACCAGCTCGAGGCGGCCCGCACCGAGAACACCAAGGCGCTCGTGTTCGTGTCGCCATCGAACCCGACCGGCGCGGTCTACCCGGCCGACGAGGTCAAGGCCATCGGGGAGTGGGCCCTCGAGCACGGCATCTGGGTCGTCACCGACGAGATCTACGAGCACCTCACCTTCGGCGACAACGTCTTCACGTCGATCCTGGCCCAGGTGCCCGCCCTGGCCGACACCTGCGTCGTGCTCAACGGCGTGGCCAAGACCTACGCGATGACCGGCTGGCGGGTCGGCTGGATGATCGGCCCCTCCGACCTCGTCAAGGCGGCCACCAACCTGCAGTCGCACTCCACCTCCAACGTCGCCAACGTCTCCCAGCGCGCCGCCCTGGCCGCCGTCGCCGGCGACCTCGACTGCGTGGTGGAGATGCGCGAGGCGTTCACCCGTCGGGCCAAGCTCATCCACGGGCTCCTGAACGACATCCCCGGCGTCACCTGCATGGAGCCCCAGGGCGCGTTCTACGCCTTCCCGTCCTTCGAGGGCGTGCTCGGTCGCGACATCGGGGGCGTCACCCCGACCGACACCCTGCAGCTGTCCGAGGTCGTCCTCGACAAGGCCAAGGTCGCCATCGTCCCCGGCGAGGCGTTCGCCGCGCCCGGCTACGCCCGGCTCTCCTTCGCCATCAGCGACGACGACATCGCCGAGGGCGTGGGCCGCATCGGTGACCTCCTCGCCGGCGCTCGCTGACGTCATCCGCAGCCGGCAGGCCGGCGGCTGCCGACGGAGGGCCGTGGTAGACACGCTCCGTCGCGACGTCGCAGCACGGGGGCAGTGGCCGTGGGCCTGAAGTTCAACTTCCAGTACCCGGAGACCAACGGCTCCGAGCTCGATCTCATGCGGGCCGGGCCCATCGGGGAGGTGGCTGCCCTCGCCGAGCGTTGGGGCTTCCACGGCATCTCCCTCAGCGACCATCCGGTTCCCGGGCAACGCTGGCTCGACGCGGGGGGCCACCAGACGCTCGAGCCGTTCGTGGGTCTGTCCTTCGCTGCCGCCGCCACCCAGCGGCTGCGGGTGATGACCAACCTGGTCGTCGGGCCGTACCGCCAGCCGTTCCTGTTGGCCAAGGCGGCCGCCAGCCTCGACAAGCTCTCGAACGGGCGGCTGATCCTCGGCCTCGGCGTGGGCTACCTCAAAGGTGAGTACCACGCTCTCGGGATCGACTACGAGGAGCGCAACGTGCTCTTCGACGAGCTGCTCGACGTGCTCCCGCTGCACTGGAGCGGCGAACGGTTCAGCTACGAGGGAGCCCATTTCAGCGCCCGTGACGTGATCGCGCTCCCGGCGCCCGTGCAGCGACCGATCCCCATCTGGATCGGTGGCAACTCGCCGCTGAGCCGCCGCCGGGCCGCCAGCCGGGCGCAGGGCTGGATGCCGATGATCGGCGGCGCCGAGCTGGCGACCACCGCCCGCACCACCACGATCGCCACCCTCGACGAGGCGGCCGAGAAGATCATCGGGGTGCGCGAGGCGGCCGTCGCGGCCGGACGCAACGAGCCGATGGACTTCATGGCGCCCTACGTGGAGCCCGACCTGCTCGACGATCCCGACCGCCATCGCGAGGCGTTCGCCGCCCTCGAGTCGGCCGGCATCACCTGGCTCACCGTGTCCACGCCGAGCGTCGACCTGTCAACCACCGCGAGGTTCCTCGAGGCGTTCGGCACCTGCTATCTCGACCCGAAGGAAGGATGACGACGATGGGCTGGTTCGAGGAACGAGGCGGACTGGACGGCACCGTCGCCGTCGTCACCGGCGGAGCCGGCGGCCTCGGCGAGGCCGTCTCCACCGACCTGGCTGCCAACGGGGTGAAGGTGGCGGCCCTCGACATCGACCCCGAGGCGGTCGAGGCCCTGAAGGCGACCTTCGAAGCGCAGGGCACCGACTCGCTCGTCGTGCTCGGCGACGCCCGGGATCCAGAGACCCTCGACGCCCTGTTCGCTGCCGTCGACGAGCGCTGGGGTCGCCTCGACACGCTGGTCAACGTGGTCGGCGGCACGTTCCGGGCCCCGTTCGAGGAGACCCGCCCCAAGGGCTGGGACTCGCTCCTGCGGATCAACCTGATGCACGTGCTGCACGCCTGCTCGCTCGCCATCCCCCGCATGAAGGCGGGCGGTCGGGGCGGCAGCATCGTCAACATGACCACCATCGAGGCCCATCGGGCCGCGCCGGGGTTCGCCGTCTACTCGGCGGCCAAGGCGGCGGTGGAGGAGTTCGCCCGCACCCTTGCGGTGGAGCTGGCGCCCGACGGCATCCGGGTCAACTGCGTGGCCCCCGACATCACGCCGACCCCGAACATGATGAAGCTGAGCGGCGGGGACATGGGCCCGTTGTCGACCACGTTGGGCCCGCAGATCTCCATTCCGATGGGTCGCGTCGGGCAGCGCACCGACGTCTCGGGCAGCGTGGTCTTCCTGGCCTCGGGGCTGTCGGCCTACATGACCGGCACCACCCTGCACCCCGACGGGGGCACCTACGCCTCGTCCGGCTGGTTCAACTGGCCGGGGTCGGGATGGGGCAACAACCCGCCCGCCGAGGTGCTCGAGGTCTGGGGCGACGGCGGGGTGCCCGGGTGAGCGTCCTGCCCTTCGGCAGCTGGCCGTCCCCCATCACGAGCCGGCTGCTGGTCGCCGACGCCGTCTCCCTCGAGGACGCCGCGGTGGGCGCGGTCGACGTGTGGTGGGCGGAGCGTCGCCCGCAGGAGGGCGGCCGGGTCCAGATCGTGCGCCACCGTCCCGGTGGAGATCGCGTCGACGTACTCCCGGAGGGCTTCGCCGCCCGCACCCGGGTGCACGAGTACGGCGGCGGGTCGTGGTGGCTGCACGGCGCCGATGTCGTCTTCGCCAACTGGTCCGACCAGCGACTCTGGCGCCTCGACGCCGGCGCCGACGACCCCTTCGTCCTCACCCCCGATCCCACCGTGGAGCACGGCGACCGCTACGCCGACGGGCGCTTCACCGCCGACGGCCGATGGGTGGTCTGCGTCCGCGAACGGCACGCCGACGGAGAAGGTGAGCCGGCGAACGAGATCGTGGCCGTGTGGTCACGCCCTCGAGGTGACGTCGAGGAACCGGTCGTGCTGGTCACCGGTTCCGACTTCGTGGCTGCACCCAGGGTCAGTCCCGATGGACGGTGGATCACCTGGTTCCAGTGGAACCATCCCGACATGCCGTGGGACGGCACCGAGCTGCACGTCGCCGAGCTCCACAGCGATCCGGGCGGCAGCCGGGCCATCTCCATCGGTCCGTCGGTGGTGGTGGCCGGCGGCCGCGACGAGTCGGTGACCCAGCCGGAGTGGACCGCCGACGGCGATCTGCTCTTCCTGTCCGACCGCACCGACTGGTGGAACCTGTACCGGCTGGCGGCCGACAGGATCGAGGCGGCACTGGCGGCCGGGCCCGGTGGGAGCGCCCCGGAGGCGGTCGCGGTGGCGCCCCTCGAGGCCGAGATCGGCGTGCCGCACTGGGTGTTCGACCAGTCGCGCTACGCCGTGCTCGCCGACGGACGCATCCTCGTCGCCATCGTGCGGGACGGCATCGATCAGCTCGGCGTGGTGCCGGTTGCCGGCGCCGAGGTGGTTCCGCTGCGGTCGCCGTTCACGTCGCTCGCGGCTCTCCGGCCGTTCGGGTCAGGGGCGGTGCTCATCGGCGCCTCGCCCACCAGCGAGGCCGTGGTCGCGGTCGTCGACGTACCCGCCGAGCTCGACCCCGACGGCACGACCGAGGTAGCGCTGGCGGTGCTGCGCCCCGCGCGCGATCTCGGCATCGACCCCGGGTGGATCTCCACGCCCGAGCCGATCTCGTTCGCCACCACGGGCGACCGCTTCGCCCACGCCCTCTTCTACCCTCCGACCGGAGTGGGTGTCGCCGGCCCCGACGACGAGGCACCGCCGCTCCTCGTGCTGAGCCACGGCGGCCCCACCTCGGCCGCTCGTCCGCAGCTCAACCTGGCCGTGCAGTTCTGGACCTCCCGCGGGTTCGGTGTGGTCGACGTCAACTACGGCGGCTCGACCGGGTACGGACGGCGCTATCGCCGGCGATTGATCGGGGAGTGGGGCATCGTCGACGTCGACGACTGCGTGGCCGCCACCCGCCTGCTCGTCGACCGGGGCGACGCCGACCGGGACCGCCTCATCGTCCGGGGCGGGAGCGCCGGTGGGTTCACGACCCTTGCCGCGCTCGCCTTCCGGGAGGTGTTCGCCGCCGGCTGCAGCCTCTACGGCATCGGCGACCTCGAGGCCCTGGCCCGCGACACCCACAAGTTCGAGGCCCGATACCTCGATTCGCTGGTCGGCCCGTACCCCGCCCGGCGCGACCTCTACGTCGAGCGGTCGCCGATCCACAACCTCGACGAGCTCGACTGCCCGGTGATCCTGCTCCAGGGAGCCGAGGACGCGGTGGTGCCCCCGAGCCAGGCCGAGTTGGTCGTGGCGGCGTTGGAGGACAACGGCCAGCCGTACGCCTACCTGCTCTTCGAAGGCGAGCAGCACGGGTTCCGAAAGGCCGAGACCATCGTGCGGGCCATCGAGGCCGAGGCCTACTTCTACAGCCGGATCTTCGATTTCGAGCTGGCCGACGAGGTCGAGCCGGTGGAGATCGCCAACCTCTGAATCCGGGTCGTCAGCGGTGCAGCCACGACAACAGGTCTGGTGGTGCCAGTGCCCTCGCCCTCGACTCGTAGAGCGAGAGCGCTTCTGCTGATGCGGCGGCTCGGCCTGAGCCGGAGCATCCACGCCGGAAGAACGCAGACGGGTCCTTCAGCACCCCGAGGCGATCGGGAACGAGCCGTTCGGCTCGCGTCTGCATCGCGTCGAACCGTGCCGCATCCACCAGGAGCGCCAGGGCATCGTCGTCGATCTCGATCGAGAGCTCGCCCGCCAGGCGACGGAACTCACCGTTGAGATCGTCGAGGAGGTCCTGATAGTGGACGAGCACGACGTTGCGATCGTGGCGGCGGCCCCAGGCGTCGGTCAGGTGGTGGAAGACACCGTCGAGTGAGTCGAGCTCGTCGGCAGGGTCGGCCCGGGCGTCGATCCAGCGGTCCAACCACTCCTCAGCCGGCCCTTGCCGGCCTGCGCCGCTCAGCGACTCGGGCATAGCGGAGCCGCTCAGCTCCGCCATCCGTCGTCGGTCGATGTTGTCGCCCTGGTGGCGCAGCGACACCGCCGCATCGAGGGGGTGGCGGGCAACGACGATGTAGGTGGCCTGGTCGCTCAGGGCAAGGCCGTCGAGTGGGGTATGGGTCTTGATGACCCGTCGGTGCTGCTGGCGGTCGAGCCGGCCGACGACCTCGTCACGATCCTCGACGAGCCAGTCGAGCCAGGGCGACAATTCGGCGAGCGGGGCCGGCAGATCAGGTATGCGATGGATGAGCAGGAGGCAGATCATCTGCATCCAGGTCGTTCCGTGCTTAGTGCGGGTGCTGACGACGATGTCGCCGTCCCGGAACCGGAACCCGTCCCACCGAGCGCTGTCCTCGTCGCTCGACCGGTATCGCTGCACGAACCCGAACCCTACGGAGGAAAGCGGCGTGACTCGCCTTGCGCGGAAAAATGGAATCGTGAAAGCTGCTCGGGCAAGCTGTGCACCAAATCTTTGATGCGTCTCGCAGGGGCCGGATGATGGGGCGGGATGGTGGGGCAGAGGGGCGAGAACGAGCTCCAGCCGATGACGTGGGGAAGGGTGCGATGTATCGAGTCGTGCAGTGGGGGACCGGCAACGTCGGCAAGGAGGCGATCCGGACGATCCTCGGCCGCCCCGACTTCGAGCTGGTCGGCGTCCGGGTGTACTCGCCGGACAAGGTCGGCAAGGACGCCGGGGAGATCATCGGCGAGGAGCTCACCGGCGTCATCGCCACCGACGACACCGAGGCCATCGTCGCCCTCGATGCCGACGTCGTCTGCCACACCCCACTCGGAGGGGTGGACGCGCAGCAGGCGACCGCCGACATCTGCGCCCTGCTGGCGTCGGGCAAGAACGTCGTGTCGAGCGCCCTCGAGGAGCACGCCTTCATGCGCCCCGGAACCACCGAGGGTCGGGCTCCACTCGCCTTCGAGCAGATCAGCGAGGCCTGCGAGAAGGGCGGTTCGACCTTTTTCCACGGCGGGGTCAACCCCGGCTACAGCATGGACCTGTACCCGATCCTGCTCTCACGACTGTCCCGGCGGATCGACAAGATCACCACGACGGAAGTGGTCGACATGACCCGCTACACCTCCGAGCACATGGTGCGAGCGATCGGCTTCGGGATCGCGCCCGACGAGCCCGCGCCGCTCGACCAGAGCTTCGAGGACATCTACCACTCGCCCTTCTACCTCTCGATGCGGATGCTCGCCGAGGGCATCGGGATCGAGCTCGACGACGTGCGGTACCACCGCGAGCGTGCCGTCGCCGATCATCCGGTCACGATGGCGGCGGGGACGCTCGAGGCCGGCACCGTGGCCGTCATGCGGTTCCATGTCGAGGGCTACGTCGGCGACCGGCTGGTCCTCGACTTCCAGTACGTCTGGCGGATGAGCGACGACGTCGCCCCCGACTGGCCCCGCGGCGACAGCCGATGGCTCGTGCGGATCGACGGCGACCCGCTGATCGAATCGGAGATCGACCTCACGACGACCGTGGGGACGGGCCGGGCGGTCTCGTTGACGGTGGCGACGCTCAACCTGAACGCCATCCCGACCGTCGTCGCCGCCCCACCCGGGGTCCTCGACAACACCACCATCGCGATGTTCGGGGGTGGGTACCTCACCGCCTAGGCATCGGGCTGGTCAGCCGCGGCGAGCCGCCCCATTGAGCACAGTGGCCCTGGTGAGGGCGAACGCGTCGGACGGTCCGAGCTCTTTGAGCGTGGTCTCCGGGGTGTGCAGCAGCGCGAAGACGGTGCGCGCCCAGAGGTCGAGCCCCGCCGGCCGGTCTCCGAGATCGCCGGATCGGGTGCCCTCGTCGAGGCAGTCCTTGAGCATCCGCAGCTGCGTGGGGAACGCCCAGTTCGACTGCGTGCTCGGGTTGGGCGAGCGGGTCAACGTCTGGAACTGGATCTTGTGCTCCTCGCTGAACCGGTCGAGGGCGTTGAGGTAGAGCCACGACAGGGCGTCGATGGTCTCCACGGCGGGCCGTTCGGCGGCGATGACGCGCTTCCAACCCTCGAGCACGTAGGTCGCGTACCCGCTCATGGTGGCGACGAGCAGCTCCTCCTTGGAGCCGACCATGCGATAGGTGCTGCGGGCGCTCACCCCCGCCGCCGAGGCGACGTCGCGGACCGTCGTCGCCTCGTAGCCGCGCCGGGCGAACTCGGCCCGGGCGGCGGCGACGATGGCGGTGCGCTTCGGGTCCTCGTCGGGAGCGACCGCGGTGTCCCAGGTCGCCATCGCCTCGTCGGCGGCCTCCAGGGCTTTCGTCGTGCCGGCCGGCTCGAAGCGCTGGGCCGCCAGACCGTGGAGCAGGATCCGGCACTTGAGCTCCGGCATGCGTTGGTCGCTGCTGGCGGTCTGGTAGCGCCGCATCGCGATCTGCACCATCTCCTGCCAGAGGTATGACGCGAAGGCGACCGAATCGATCTCGGGTTGGAGGAACCCGTCGGCGGAGGTGCCCTGGAGCACCTTGGTGAGCGCCCGGCGGGTGGAGACCCCCGGGTCGATGCCGGCCGACATCGAGAGCTCCTCACCCGAGCGGGTGGGTGGTTCGAAGTAGGTGAGCACGACGGCCGCTCGGTGTCGGATGGCGCAGGCGGCGATGGCGGTGGCGAGCCCGACGATGCGTTCCTCTGGCGACGCCGCCCCGGCGCCGGCGAGGGCCTCGTCGGCGACACTGTCCAGGTCGGCCCGGTAGCGGGCGACCAGCTCGACGACGATGGCTTCCTTCGAGTCGAAGTGGTGGTAGAGGCTGCCGGGCAGGATGCCGCAGGCGTCGGCGAGCTGGTGGATTGACGCGGTGATTCCTTCGTCGGCGAACAGGCGCGCCGCGGCCTGCAGGATCTCTTCGCGGCGCGCACTTCCTTCCGACATCGGTCCACCTCCGTGTGGAGCGGCGCATCAACTGGAGTCGCCTGCCTCCCGGCGCGACCGTCGCCGGCCCGCAATGGTACTGGTCGGCCACACCCGGATGACCCAGCGACGCGGCCGATCCGCGCCTCGAGGCATGAGCGTGGTGAGCCGTCCTGGCTGCGCCTCGGCCGACCTCCTGGGCCCCCTTGTCCGCCACCGGCGAGCGACGGTACGGTGCACCAAATATTGGGGGCAGAGAAGCCATGGGACGGCAAGGGGGAACCATGGAGCGTGGATCGATTGACCGCTGTGCCCGGGTGCGGGACGGGGGGCTCTGGTGAGCGCCGACTACTGGGAGATCAGCCGGCTCATCTCCCGGTATGCCGAGCTGCTGAACCTCGGTCAGCTCGACGAGGTGGGCGAGCTGTTCCGCTATGGCCGGATCACCTCGCCCGACGGCAGCTTCTCGGTCGAGGGCCCGGAGGCCGTCACCGGGATGTACAAGGGCTCGCTGGTGATGGGCGAAAAGCTGCCCGACACCCTGATCATCACCAGCAACCTCCAGATCGACGTGGAGGGCGACGCGGCGACGTCGAAGGCCTACTTCACCGCGATGCACCAGATGAAGGGTGCGATCGTTCCGGTCATCGCCGGGCGCTACCACGACAAGTTCCGGCGCGTCGATGGCACCTGGTGGTTCGAGGAGCGGTGCATGTTCACCGACCTGATCGGAGACCTGTCGACCCACCTCAACCACGAGATCGACCACGAACAGCACTAGCCATGGAGCTCAGACGGTTCGGTCGCACCGAGATGGAGGTGTCGAGCATCGCTCTCGGCGCCATGAACTTCGGTTCCGCGCCCTGGGGCTGTTCAGAGGAGGACGCCGCCCAGATCCTCCGTGTCTACCGCGACGCCGGTGGCAATCTCGTCGACACCGCCAACATCTATGCCAACGGCGAGTCCGAGCGGATCCTCGGTCGGCTGATCGCCGGCTGCCGCGATGAGCTGCTCATCGCGAGCAAGGTCGGCTTCCCTGTGCCGGGGGGCCATCCGCCCGGGGTGACCGCGGCGCGCGTCCGTGAGTCGCTGGTCGCGACGCTGCAGCGACTCGCCACCGACCACCTCGACCTCCTGCAGCTCCACGCCTTCGACGCGCGCGTGCCGCTCGACGAGACCCTGGGTGCCCTCAGCGATCTGGTCGCCGAAGGCCTGATCCGATTCGCCGGTTCGTCGAACTACTTCGCCTGGCAGCTGGCCGAAGCCGACCGCCTCGCCGGCGAACGGGCCGTCGCTCACCTGGCCTCGACCCAGCTCATGTACAACCTGGTGCGACGCGACATCGAGCGTGAGCACCTCCCCTACGCGCGCTCGACCGAGCTCGCGGTGATCGCCTACGGACCGCTGCACGGTGGGCATCTGGCGGCAGGGTGGCTCAGTCGGGCCGAGCTCGCCCCGGACAGCCGGGCGTTGGCGAACCCCGATGTCTACCTGGCCGACGAAGACCGTCTGTTCGCCGTCACCAGGGCCCTCGTCGAGCACAGCCAGGCTCTCGGGGTCGCTCCTGGCCGGGTGGCCCTGGCGTGGGTGGTGCGCAACCCCGACGTCTCGACCACGCTCACGGCGGCCCGCACGGCCAACGAGCTGACCGAGCAGCTCGAGGCCCTCACCCTCGACGCCGACGATGCCTTCTGGCGGTCGCTCGACGCCGCCACCGCGTTGCCCGAGAGCTACCCATCGGACTTCTACGACCGACTGGCCGGCCGCAGCTGAGGGGCTGTCGGGCGCCGGAGGCGTTGGAAAGGGCCGGACCGAGCGGGTCGCGGCGGGTTGACGTGGTTCAGAAGCGCCTCTAATGTTTGGTGCAGGCCGGAGGGGGACAGTGCCGGTCGGTGCTCGAAGTGGCGCCGGTGATGCGAGGGTCGACAGCGCCACGACCGGTGCCACCGGGGAGGAGTCAGTCGTGTACTACGTCCACGAGGTCCATGACCTGCAAGGCGGTTCGGAGGCGGCGGCCGAGGATGCTCTGCGGACCATCTGGGCTCCGGCGATCGCCCTGGAGCCCGACACCCGACTCGTCTGGTGCGCCCGATCGATGCCGGGGGCGGCGAGCTATCCGGAGCTGGTGACGCTGACTGCGGTCGCGGATGCCGGCGCCCTGGAGCGCTTCAGCTCGAGGCTGCGAGACGGTGATCTGGGTGACGCCGACCGTCAGGTCTCCGAGCACCGTGAGGGCGTCGTCCGGCGGATCGTGGCGCCGATGATCTTCGATCCTCTGGAGTTCGACCTGGCCGCCATCCCGAGCCACCCGACCGACAACGGGCGCGAGTCCTTCGCCTACATCCACGACTTCGTGCCGCCCCGCCACGGGATGCAGCGCCCGTACGAGATCGCCATGCGGGACGTGTTCTCGAAGATGATGGAGTCGCCGGACGTGAAGAACGTCTCCTGGGCGGGGCTCGAAACCGTCGCTGGCGGAGGGCCGACGCCCGAAAGCATCATGATCACGAAGGTCATGAGCGCCGATGCGGGGACGCGGATGCTGACGGCCATGCTCACGGCGGAGCACGTGACCCCGGGTTCGTGGCTCTACGACGCCCTCAAGTTGCGGGACACCTGGACATCCCGCCTTCTCCGGTCGGTCGCATGGTCGCCGTTGGTGTGATGACCGCTCCAACGACGCAGGCTCGACAAGGAAGTGACTGACATGTTGTTCGTCCACGACATCCATGCGGTGATGGGGGAGCGGCAGTTCGAGTTCGAGGAGAGCTACAGGGATGTCCTCGGCCCCGGGAGCGAGTCGGACGGCTCCCGACTGCTCTGGTATCTCCACGCAGCGCACGGTTCGAACGACGCCTACCACGACGTGGTCATCACCGCCTTCCGGGACTGGGAGGCGTGGGACCGCCACGTCCGCCGGCTCCGGTACGGCGACCTCGCGAACTGGTGGTCGGAGGCATCGGGGCAGTGCTACTCCTCCCGGAGCACCCTCCTGGTCAGCACCGACTGGTCTCCGCTCGCCGGTCGAGCCTTCGAGGATCTGCCGCTGGGACCCCCCGACGCCGGTGATCGCCTCTACCGGGAGGACACCCTCGAGGGCCTCGGGGTCGTCGCTGCGCTCCACTCCCGCGTCCCCGAGGCCAGCGACGACGACGTGGTCCGCCTGGTCGCCGGTTTCCGTCCCGCCCTGAGGGTCGACGACACCGTCCAGGTGCTCTACCAGGTGGCTCCCGGTGACCGGTTCACCCAGGCCTACGGCTCCGACACAGGCTGGAGTGACTGGCCGGGGTCGCTGACCGCAGAGGTCCCCACCGGGATACGAGGAGGGGGTCGCTACCTCCACGCCATGACCTGGTCGCCGATGTTGAAGGAGTGGAGCTGAGATGGCGACCGCACGTGACGAGCTGGTGAGCCACCTCGACGACCCCGACTTCCACGAGCTGACCCGGGCCGAGCTCGAGCCGCTGTGGATCGAGG
>DATDIY010000350.1:0-5133 GCA_036520815.1 Acidimicrobiales bacterium | reverse complement strand
GCGGTCGGCGCCACCGCATTGACGCGAATGAAGTGGGGCGCCAGGTAGTTGGCCCACGCCCGCATCAGGCCGACCACCCCGTGCTTTGCCGCGGTGTAGGCGAGCATCCCGGGGTCGTTGTTGCCCACGCCCATCATCCCGCCGGTGGAGCTGGTCAGGATGATAGAGCCGCCCTGGTCCCGCTCGAGGAGTGATGGGATCACCACCCGGACGGTGTTCCAGACGCCCGAGAGGTTGACGTCGATGACGTCGTACCAGTCGCTGTCCGGGCCCTCCGGGCCACCGATGCCGATGCCGGCGTTGGCGACCACGATGTCGACCGGCCCGATCTCCGCGGTGCCCTTCTCGAACACCTTCCGCACGGCATCGACGTCACGGGCATCGGCCTGTTCGGCGACGATGCGCCGCCCGAGCGCCTCGACCTCGTTGCGGGTGATCTCGAGGTCCTCGGGGTTCGACATCTCATAGCTGACGCCCGGGATCTGGGCGCAGATGTCGAAGGTGATGATGTCGGCGCCTTCCTCGGCCAGGCGAACGGCGTGGCTCCGACCCTGCCCCCGCGCCCCGCCACTGATGAACGCGATCTTCCCGTCGAGCTTGCCCATTGCTGCCCCCATCGACCTGCTCCCGGCGAATCCGAGAGGCAGACTGAAATGATAGTCCCCCTCATTTAACGGGGGCGACCCGTCGACTCGATCGCAAGCGCGAGCCGCGTCAGTGGAGCGTCGTGATCCAGTCGTCGACCGTGCACACATTGGCGCGGACGGCGATGACCTTGTCGAGCAGGACCCGGTGCACCTGCTCGTCGGGATCGGTGCACCCGTCCTCGAGGACGGTGACGCCGAAGTCGAGGTCGGCTGCCTCGATGACCGTCGCCACCACCACCCCGCTGGTGCCGATCCCGGCGAGGACGAGGTCGCTGACGCCGAGGGAGCTGAGCAACGTCATGAGGTCGCTGCCCTTGAACGCGCTTGCCCGCTTGGCGACGACATCGAGGTCGGTCGGCGCGGACGCCAGCGCGTCGTCGACGGCCGCCGTCGGGGTGCCGTCGACGAAGCCGGCGAGGAACGGGTTCGAGCGATTCGCCTCGACCACGTCGGCCAGCCCGGACCGGAACGCCATGCGGACGTGGATCACCGGGAGCCCGTGGTCCCTCGCCGCGACCGACGCCCGCCGGAGCTGCTCGGCCGCCCGCAGGCCGGCGGCGCCGTAGCCCCCGACGACGCCGTTCTGCATGTGAAGGGTGAGCAGTGCTGTGGTCATCGTGATGGGTCTCCGGTGTCGAGGCGCCGCGCGTCGAGCGCCCGGGGAACCTACGCGCTCCGAGCTGGAGCGAACCTCCTCGTGCCTGCCTGCCTGCGACCGATCGACTGGTCGCTCTGGCTCACCACGCTCACGTGGTGGTGGAAGCCCACTTGAGGGATTCTCTCGTTTTTGTTGACAGGCACAGCGAGTCTGCCTACGTTGCCGATCGAGCTCGACCGCCCGACGACCCGTCGAGCGGCGAGGGGGACAGGGCGCCTCTCCGGGCCCCGGAGGAGCAGTCTGATGACGAACGTGGTGATCGGTGCAGGCTCGGGCATGGGCAAGGCGGTCGCCGAGGTCCTCGCCCCACGAGGGCGACTCATCGTCGCCGACGTGAACGCCGACAGCGCGAAGGCCGTGGCGGACGAGATCGGTGGACAGGCCGAAGCCCTGAAGGTCGACCTCACCGACCCCGCCGACATCGACAGCCTCGTCGCCACCATCGGCGACAGCCTCGACTCCATCGTCATCAGTGCCGGGCTGTCCGCATCGATGGCCAACGGCCGCAAGATCTTCGAGGTCAACCTCATCGGCTACGCCAACACCCTCGCCGCCGTCGAGCCCCTGATCCACGACGGCTCCACCGCGGTGATCTTCTCGTCGGAGTCGGGCTACGCGTCCAACGCCACGCCCGAGCTCACGACGGTGCTCGACGATCCTCTCGCGCCCGACTTCTTCGATCGGATCGAGGCCCTCGGCTTCGACCCGGACCTGCCCCACTTCGCCTACCCGATCTCCAAACTCGGGGTCCACCGGCTGGCCAAGAAGCTGGTCTGGCCGTGGGGCGCCAAGGGCGCACGGGTCGTGTCGGTGTCCCCCGGCATCAACGACACGCCCATGAACCGCCTCGACGAGTCGAACCACCCGATCATGGCCGAGATCATCAAGGGCTCACCTCTCGGCCGCAGGGGCACGCCCGTCGAGGTGGCCGCCGTCGTCGACTTCCTCACCAGCGACAAGGCCTCCCTCGTCACTGGCAGCGACGTCCTCGTCGACGGGGGGATGCTCAACGCCCTCCCGACGCGCGGCGCCGGCGCAGAGGCGCAGCCGCACTAGCTCGACCTCAGCTGAGCGGCGGGGTGCCGATCGACGCCGAGCAGATGCGGCAACCCTCGGGACCGTTCCGCCACGAGTGGTCGACACCGAGGATGACGAAGCAGTCGCCGGCGAGCAGCTCGTGGGCCCCGTCGTCGAGCACCAGCTCGGTGGACCCGGACAGGATGAAGCCGATGTCGACGGTGTCGGTGTGGTGGAACGGCACCTCGACGTCGAAGTCGGGACCCTGGTCGACGAGGTAGAAGCGGGTGTGGCCTGGCGCGAGCCCCATCGGGTACAGCGACCCCTGGCCGAGCGGCCGCGCCGGGGGTGGCGCCACCTCGGTCTCGTACACGAAGTGGCGCTCGAAGCCCTTCGACGCCCTCTCCGGCCCGAGGTCGAGGTCCTCGGTGAGGCAGGAGCGCCCGTCGTCGTCGACACCGGCCACGACTCGACGCATGTCAGCCGAGGATCTCCTCGGCGTTGGCGTGGAGGCGAGCCGCCATCCCATCAGCACCCGCGGCCGCCATGTCGGGGTTGCACACCTGGTACGCGACGTAGGGATCGCAGCCCGTCGCCGCCAGCGCGGCGAGCATGCCCTCGACGTCGATGACGCCATCGCCAGGGACGGGTCGACTGGTGAGGCACTCGACCATGTACTCCTCGGCGGAGGACGCGGGGACTCCCGTGTCGTCGGAGAGCTGCACGTAGTTGATGTGCTCTCCGGGGATGGCCCGCACCTCGTCGAAGTCGGGGCCACCCACCTGGCGATGCCAGTGCATGAGGTCGACGCAGATTCCCCCGTTGGTGGCACCCGACTCACGGACGATCTGCCAGGCGGTGGCGATGTCGGGGATGGCCTGGAACGGGATGTGCTCCACGCTGACCTCGATGCCGTAGGGCTTCGCCCGCTCGCAGAGGGTCGCGAACCCCTCGACCGCCCGAGGGAGCGAGTCGAGCTCGAGCGCCATGGAGGTCCCGTGGAGCACTCGGGCCCCGATCGTCGCGGTCAGGTCGAGCAGCTCGTCGGCGTCGAGCGCCGCCGCCTCCGGACCATCGGCCCACCGAATGGCGCCCTCGAGGGCCCCGGCGGTGAGACCGATCTCGTCGAGCAGCTTGCGGGTCTCCGCCACTCCGTAGCGCGTCACCCAGTAGCTCTGCAGTGCCAGGCTCGGGAAGCCGGCATCGGCGGCGACCCGGGAGAGTCGCTCGACGTCGTCGGCCACGAACTGAGACGGGGTCACGTGCAGAGTGCTGACGCAGATGCCGACGCGGTCCCCGTCGAGGTTCCCGTGCTTCCTGAAGGCCGTACCTTCCGTCACCTCGCCGCGTCCGGGATCACGCCGCGGGGCGAGTGGCGAAGATCGTGCAGCGGGTGTCGGCCGGGTAGGCCGGCCACTCGTCTGCGCCCAGCGGCGTGGTGAGCTGGTCGACGGTGGGCCCGATGCGGTCGGCGACCGCCTGCAGCTCGACCGGATCGAAGGAATAGAGCTCGGTGGCCCGACGGGCGAGGAGCACGTCGAGCTCATCGGCCGGCAGATCGGAGAGCATCAGCCGGATCGCCTCGGTCGAGTAGGGGTGGGTGCCTTCCGAATGGGGCACGTCCGCGCCCCACATCAGGTTTGGGAGCCCGAGGTCGTAGGCGATCCGCAGATCGTGGGTCGGCCCGGCGACGAAGCAGTTCTCGGCGAAGTACTCGCTCGGGAGCTTCTTCAAGGCCGCCACCGCCCCCTGGATCTGCTCGTACATCGGAAGGTGCTCGCCCACGTTCATGACCTGGAGCATCCCGTCGAGCTGGGCCAGGTACCCCTTGATCTGCGCGGCCGAGGTGATCTCGGTGACGACGTAGGTGAGGTCCGGGTGCCGTTCGAAGGTGCCGGACAGGATCATGTGGCCGATCGAGCGCATGACGTAGAACTGCATCTCGGTCATGCCGATCAGCGCAGACGCGGGACCGCCCTCCTCGATCGGCTCGGTGGGGAAGGTGGCGTGGCGGTGCACCGGCATGCCCAGCTCGGCGCACACCGCCCACAGCGGGTCGTAGGCCGGGTAGTAGAGGTTCGCCATCCGCAGCACGTGGTCGTTGGGGACGAGCACCCCGCGCAAGCCGGCCTCCTTCGCCCACCGCACCTCCGCCACGGCGGCGTCGACGTCGTCGAGGAACAGCTGCGCGAAGCCGGCCCAACGGTCGGGGGCCTCGCTGCAGAAGTCAGCCAGCCAACGGTTGTGCGCCCGCACCCCGGCGAGGCGCAGCTCGAGCTCCTCCGCCGTGCGCGGTCCGGGCGCCGTCACCGCCCCCGAGGGGTAGAACGGCGGCGACGTGTTGGGGAAGAGCACCTCGGCGGCGATGCCCTGCTCGTCGAGGAGCTCGAGGCGCTCCTTGGCGTCCCAGTTCACCGACGCGCCCGCCGATGCCACACCGACGCGGTGGTTGGGATCGCGGTCCTGGTCGAGGTCGTCGGCCCAGGCGTCGTGGTACTGCGCCGCCCAGGCATCGAAGCGCTCGTGGAAGGCCCGCTCGAGGTAGGGCCGGTAGTCGAGCAGGTCGGCGCCGGCGTGACCGTCGGTCGACACCAGCACCTGCCGTCGTTGTCCGTCAGTGGTCATGTCGTCCTCCGTGAGGGTTCGAGGGCACTGCACCGCGCCACCAGCCTCGCGGCTGACCGAGCCGGCTGCTCTTCGGTCTTCCGAGGCGACGTCGCGCAGGCCCCGTCCCAGTGGCGAGGACGTCGATCGGGCCACGGGTGGTTGCGTGCGAGCTCGCGGCCAACTGAGAGCTCTTCTCAGTTGAGG
>DATDIY010000349.1:0-8360 GCA_036520815.1 Acidimicrobiales bacterium | reverse complement strand
GACGCTGGCGGGCGCTCGACCCTGACGAGGCCAGCCGGGCGGCGCTCGACGTGCTGGTCGCCCGAGCGCAGTCCGGGGACGTGGCGCCGCTGGCGGCGGCCTTCGCCGGTGCGGTCGAGCTGGGAACGGCCGGCCTGCGGGCTCCGATGGGGCCGGGGCCGGCCCACATGAACCGGGTGGTGATCCGTCGGGCGGCTGCCGCCCTCGTGTCGTTGCTCCCGGAGGACAGCACGGTGATCGTCGCCCACGACGCCCGGTTCGGTTCGCGGCGGTTCGCGACCGATGTCGCCCGGGTCGTGCGGGGAAGCGGTCGGCGGGCCGTGCTGCTCGCCGGAGCTCTTCCCACTCCGGTGCTGGCCTTCGCCGTTCGCCATCTCCGAGCCGCCGCCGGCGTGGCCATCACGGCGTCGCACAACCCGGCCGCCGACAACGGGTTCAAGGTGTATCTGGCCGACGGGGCCCAGATCGGTCCACCCGACGAGCAGCTGTTGGCCGACACTCTGGTGGCGGTGGCCGCTCGCCACGACGACGGCGACGATGCCGTCATCCCCTGGTCCGAGGACGTGCTCGTCCCCGATCCGGCGGTGACCGAGGACGTCGTCACCGCCTACGTCGAGGTGATCACGACCCGTCTGCGGTCGGGTCCGAGGGACGTGGCTCTGGCCTACACCGCGTTGCACGGTGTGGGCCGGGCGGTGACCGAGTTGGCCTTCGCGTCGGCCGGCTTCGCCCCGCTGGTGGAGGTGCCCGGGCAGTGCGATCCCGACGGTGCCTTCCCGACGGTGGCGTTCCCGAACCCGGAGGAGGCAGGCGCCCTCGATCGACTCGTCGCCGTGGCGGTCGCCTCTGGCGTCGACGTCGGACTGGCCCAGGACCCGGACGCCGATCGGCTGGCGGTGGTGGTGCCCCGTGAGACGGGTTGGCAGTCCCTGACCGGTGACGAGGTGGGCGTGCTGCTCGCCGACCACCTCCTCGCCAGTACGACCGGCAAGCGGTTGGTGGTGCGCACGATCGTGTCGTCGAGGTTGCTGGACGCGGTGGCCGCGACTCATCGGGTCACCTCGGTCGCCACCCCCACCGGCTTCAAGCACGTGATGGGCGCGGTCCGAGCCCGACCCGAGCTGCGGTTCGTGTTCGGCTACGAGGAAGCGATCGGCTACGCCATCGGCGAGGAGGTCCGCGACAAGGACGGCATCGCCGCCGCCCTGGTGATGGCTGATCTCGTCGCCCGCCTCCGGGCGCGGGGCCGCACGCTCGACGACCGCCTCGACGACCTGGCCCGTGCTCACGGGCTGCATCTCACGGCCAGCCGGTCCCATCGCTTCGACCCCGTCAGCGGTGCGCACCAGCGGGCGGCGGCGATGGCGATGCTGCGCTCACAGCCGCCGACAGAGCTCGCCGGTCGTCAGGTGGTGGAGGTGGTCGACCATCTCGAGGCCCGCCCGCCGGACCCGCCCGTCGACGTGGTGGTCCTGGAGCTCGAGGGCGGTGCCTGGGTGGCGCTGCGGCCCAGCGGAACCGAGCCCAAGTTGAAGGTGTACGCGGAGGTCGTGGAGCCCGCCACGGACGGTGATCTGACCGCCACGCGAGCCCGGGCCGAGGGGGTGCTCGACGAGCTGCACCGGGCCATCGCCGAGCGGCTGGGGTTCCCCGATCCGGCCGCGGCGCTGAGCTAGTTTCGCCCGAGGTCCAGAGGCGGGGGATCAGGTCCACCCGGTCACCGGTCCGCCCCCACCGCCGCCCGTCACACCACTGGAATCGCCGACCGCCCATGCTGTTCCCCACCGTCGACTTCGCGGTCTTCTTCGTGGTGGTGTTCACGCTGAGCTGGCTCACCCGGCCGTACAAGCGGGTGTGGCGGTGGTTCATCCTGGCGGCCAGCTGTGTCTTCTACGGCTGGTGGGACTGGCACTACCTGTTCCTGCTGCTCGGCAGCGCCGTGATCAACTGGGCGTTCGGCAAGGCCGTCTACCAGGCGATGACCGCCGATGGTCAGCGCACCAATGCCAGCAAGTGGTTGGTGCGCGGCGCCGTCGTCGTGAACCTCGCGGTGCTCGGCTACTTCAAGTACTTCGAGTTCTTCGCCGACTCGATCGCCGCCCGGCTCCGGAGCCTCGGGCTGTCGGTCGACCCACCGCTGCTCGACATCATTCTTCCGGTCGGTATCTCGTTCTTCACGTTCCAGGCCATCAGCTACGTCATCGACATCGGTCGGGGGCAGTGGCGCCGACCGGTGCCGCTGCTCGAGTTCTCGGTCTACCTGTCGTTCTTCGCCCATCTGGTGGCGGGTCCCATCGTCCGAGCGAGCGAGTTCATCCCGCAGCTCGACACCGATCCGGACCCTCGCTACGTGCGGTCGGCCGAGGCGTTCATGCTCATCTTCCGGGGCATGTTCAAGAAGGTCGTGATCTCGAGCTTCCTGGCCACGCAGATCGTCGACCCGGTGTTCGCCCTCCCCGACGCTTTCAACCGGTGGGAGGTGCTCTGGGGCATCTACGCCTACGCCATCCAGATCTACGCCGACTTCAGCGGCTACACCGACATCGCCATCGGTGTGGCCCTGCTGCTGGGTGTGCGGTTCCCGCAGAACTTCGACGCGCCCTACCGGTCACTGTCGTTGCAGGACTTCTGGCGGCGATGGCACATGACGCTGTCGAGGTGGTTGCGCGACTACCTCTACATCCCGCTCGGCGGCAACCGGGGCTCGAAGGCGTTCATCTACCGCAACCTGTTCCTCGTGATGGTCATCGGGGGTCTCTGGCACGGAGCCAACTGGACCTTCGTCGTCTGGGGTGCCATCCACGGTGGCTACCTCGTCGGCGAGCGGGTGGTGAAGGAGAAGTGGAGAGGGCGCGAGCTCGGGCTGCCTCCACAAGTGGTGAACGTCCTGCAGTGGATCCTCACGTTCAACGTGGTGTGCCTGGCATGGGTGTTCTTCCGGGCCCAGTCTGTCGATGATGCGTTTTCAGTGCTCGGCCGGCTGTTCACCGGCTCGGGCGGCGGTGAGGACGTCACCATCCTCCTGATCATCGCCGTCGTGGGCAGCATCGCTTCGCAGTTCGTTCCCACCAGGGTGCCCGAGCGCGCGGAGAACTGGTTCGGCAAGTTGGCGCCGGTTCTGCAGATCGCTGCGCTCGCGGTCGGTCTCGTCCTCGTCGACGCCCTCGGTCCCGAGGGCATCGCCCCGTTCATCTACTTCCAGTTCTGACCATGTCCTCGTCTTCGCCTGTCGCCACCCTGACCCCACCGGCGGTGGACCGCCCGGTACCCTCGCTCCGATGACGTCGCCGCGCCCGATGGACCCGCGGCCGCCGCGACCGCCGAAGCGATGGTCGTGGCGGACGTTCGTCCGACCCTTCAAGGCGCGTGAAGAGGGCACCATGCCCGCCGGGCTGATCCTCGTGATGATGCTCGTGGCGTTGCTCGTCGCCATGTTCCTCAACGCTGACGCGACGCTGCGCAAGAGCAATGCCAAGGGCGACAGCTGGCGCAACGAGGTGGCCCAGAAGATCGCCGACGTCAGCGACGTGCTCCGTCTCAACTCCTTCCGGAGCTCCGTCGACGACGCCCTCGGCAAGAACCAGGGCACCGACACCGACGTCGCCGACCTGCTCGCCCAGCAGGAGGCGGAGATCGGCGACGGCCAGAGCGACGAGGATCCGGGCAGCGGCGAGACCGCCCCCGGGCCCGTCCTCCCGGTGATAGCGGCGCCGACGCCGACCGAGAAGCTGCGGTTCTGGGTCGGTGGCGACTCGATCACCCAGACCTTCGGCACCTCGATGCAACAGATCGCCCAGAGCACCGGCGTGATCGATCCGACGCTCGACTTCCGGGTGTCGACCGGCTTGGCTCAGCCGAGCTACTTCAACTGGCCCGAGCACTTCCTGAAGGACATCCTGCCGGCCGACCCCCAGGTCCTCGTGGTGATGTTCGGCGCCAACGACGGGCAGAACATGGTCACAGCTAACGGTGGGGTCGTCGAGCGGGGCACACCCGCGTGGCTCGAGGAGTACCGCCGTCGAGTCGGCGCCACCATGGACCTTCTCAAGGACCCCGACAACGACCGCATCGTGATCTGGGTGGGCGTGCCGCCGATGCGGCCCGGCTCCAAGGTCAAGGAGATGGATCAGCTCAACTACGTCTACTGGTCCGAGGCCGAGACCCGGCCATGGATCCAGTACTTCGACTCGTGGCCGTTCTTCTCCGACGCCAACATGCAGTACGTCGCCGAGGCGCCTTTCGCCGACGGCCAGCTCCGGGGTCTGCGCCAGAAGGACGGCGTGCACCTGTCCACCATCGGCGGCAACCGTCTGTCGTGGGCGGTCCTCGCTCGCCTCGGCCAGTACGTCGACCTGTCGGCCGGCAACACCGCTGCGCCGCCGGACCAGGCGGCCCCGCCCGATCTCAAGGAGCGCGCGGAGGTCCCGCCCGAGACCCCCGGCGCCGAATAGCCACTCCCTTTGCCGGCAAAGGTGGTCAGGGGTGGGAGGCGGTGACGGTGGTGGTGATGCCGCCGCGCACCTTCCAGATCGTCTCGACGGTCATGTGGCGCGGCGACGTCGCCGCGACCAGGTCGTCGAGGATCTGGTTGGTGATCGCCTCGTGGAACGCGCCGTCGTCTCGGAAGCTCCACAGGTAGAGCTTGAGGCTCTTCAGCTCGAAGAGCAGTTCATCGGGGACGTAGCGGATGCGGACCGTGGCGAAGTCGGGCTGCCCTGTGACGGGGCAAAGGCAGGTCAGTTCGTCGGTCTCGCAGAGCACCTCGTAGTCGCGTCCCGGCTTGGGGTTGGCGACGGTGACGAGCTCTCTGGACGGTTCGCTGGGCACGGGGCCCGATGCTACCGATCTGGGGTCAGGCCTCGATCCGGTCCAGGAGGAACCCGAGGCCGTCGGCCAGGTCGGCGGCCTGCAGCGACACCGGCTTGCCCTGGCCGTGCCCGGCGTCGCGCTCCTCTCGGAGCAGCACCGGGTTCGGGGCGCCACAGCTGGTCGCCTCCTGGAGCCGCGCCGCCATCTTCCGGGCATGGAAGGGGTGCACACGGGAGTCGCCGGCCGCGGTGGTGAGCAGGGTCGCTGGATAGCAGGTGCCGTCGACGACGTGGTGGTAGGGGGAGTAGGCGAGCAGCCACTCGAACTGGTCGGGGTCGTTCGGGTCGCCGTACTCGGGCACCCACAGCCCGCCGAGGAGGAACTCGGGGTAGCGGACCATGTCGAGCAACGGCACCGCCGCGTGCGCCGCCCGACACAGATCGGGACGCTGGGTGATGGCAGCGCCCACGAGCAGCCCGCCGTTCGACCCTCCGCGGACGGCGAGGCGCTCGCGGGAGGTGTGGCCTTCGGCGACCAGCCAGTCGGCGGCGGCGACGAAGTCGTCGAAGGTGTTCTGCTTCTGCTCGCGCATGCCGGCGCGGTGCCAGGCCTCTCCCTCCTCGGCGCCGCCGCGCAACCCGGCGACGGCGTAGACCCCGCCGCGTGCACAGAGCTCGACGGCGATGGGGGAGAAGGCGGGACTCATGGTGATGGAGAAGCCGCCGTAGCCGGTGAGGATGCAGGGCGTGTCCGGCCCGGGAACGGTCGCCTCGTCGCGGATGAGGAACATCGGTACGAGCGTGCCGTCGGCCGACGGGTAGCGGACCTGCTTGACGACCACCGGGTGCTCGAGGGCGCCGGCGAGGTGGCTCCACTCGGTGAGCGACCCGCTGGGGTCATCGCCCGACCAGCGGTGGGTCGTGGAGGGTGTGGCGAAGCTGGTGAACGACAGGAACGCGTGGTCGCGGTCAGGACTGGCGTCGAGCCCGCTCACCGATCCGATGCCCGGGAGGTCGATCGGACGGTGGCCCTCACCGTCATGGCCGTAGCGGTCGAGTCGGGCGACGGCGTGCTCGGTGCTCACGACCAGGAGTGACGACGACGTGGCCGCCACCGCCTCGATCACTGCAGTCGACTCCGGGACGATCGTGCACCAGTGGTCGCGCCAAGGGTTGGCCAGGGGTGCCGACACCACCCGGCCGCGGTCGGCGTCGAGGGTGGTCACCCCGATCACCTGGTCGCCGACGATCTCCATGTCGGTACGGGCCTCGACGCCTTCGATCAGCACGGAGCGAGCACCAGTGCGGCGGTCGACCAGGTGCACATCGGTGCGGCTCCAGCCGACCGAGATGTGCACCAGCAGCCACCGGCCGTCGGCCGACAGCGACACCGACGTCCACGCCGTCGGATCGGGGAGGGCATCCCACACGAGCGGATCGGTGCTCCAGGCCCGCCCCAGCTGGTGGTGGTGCACGTGGCGCAGCTCGCCCCGGTCGGCGGCGCCGGGGTCGTCGGTGGGGTAGCGGGTGTACAGGAAGCCGCTTCCGTCGGGCTCCCAGGCCACCGAGGCCGCCCGGGCCTCGGGGATGCGGTCGAGCAGGTGGTCGCCGGTGCGGACGTCGACGACCTGCAGGGTCGAGCGTTCGTCGCCGCCCTGGGAGATGCCGTAGGCGAGCAGCCGGCCGTCGAGAGACGGCTTGAACCAGTCGATGGCCGCGGTTGGGTCGCCCGTGAGGCGGTGCGGGTCGACGATCGTGCGGGCCCGGCCCGCCGCCGTCGCCGAGCGCACCACGAGGACGGCCTGGTCGAGCTCACCCCACCGCTCGACGGTGAACACACGGGTGCCGGCGACCTGCGGGGCCACGGAGGTGCCGGCTCGAAGGAGCTCGGTCAACCGGACGCGCAGCTGCTCCCGGCCGGGGATCGCTCGCAGCACCGTGTCGGTGCGGGCGTTCTGGGCCTTGATCCAGCTGCGGACCTCGGCGTCGTCGTCGACCTCCAGCGCTCGGAAGGGGTCAGCGACGGTCACCCCGTGGCGCACCTCGACGGTGTCGCCACGGGGAGCGGGGGGAGGAAGGGGGACAGCTCGTGCGCTCAGCGACCCGCGTTGGGCTTGCGGCCGTGGTTGGCGGCCTTGCGCTTGGCGTTGGTGCGACGCTTCGAGGTCTTCTTCGACATAGGGGCGAGATCCTACCCGGCGCTGTTGGTGGCGGCCCACTCGACCAGGTCGTCGGCGGTCATCGTGTTGACGATCCGGTCGAGGTCGATCTCGTGGCGGGCGGCCTTGTCGCAGCCGTACACCTGCCACTCCAACTGCCCGGTGGCGTGGGCGTCGGTGTCGATCGCCACCCGGCATCCCCACTCGAGGGCGAGCTCCAAGAGCTCGTCGGGCGGGTCCTGGCGCTCGGGCCGGCAGTTGATCTCGACCGCGGTGTCGAACTGGGCGCAGGCCGCGAACACCAGCTCCGGGTCGAACTTCGATTGCTTGCGGGCCACCTCGAACTCGTCGCCGGGCTTGGGCACCCGGGCCCGCAGCTTGCGGCCGGTGACGTGGCCGAGGATGTCGACGTGGGGGTTGGCGGCGGCGAGCACCAGACGCCGGGTCATCGTGGGGCCGTCCATGCTCAGCTTCGAGTGGGCGCTGGCGACGACGACGTCGAGGCGCTCGAGCATGTCATCCTCCCCGTCGAGCGAGCCGTCCTCGAAGATGTCGACCTCCACCCCGGTGAGGATCCGGAACGGCGCCAGCTTCTCGTTGAGTGCCTCGATCTCGGCCAGCTGCGCCTCCAGGCGCTCGCGGTCGAGGCCGTGGGCGACCGTGAGGCGAGGGGAGTGGTCGGTCATCACCAGGTACTCGTGACCCAGCGCCAAGGCGGTGAGGGCCATCTCCTCGATGGTGGCTCCGCCGTCGCTCCACGTGGAGTGGGCGTGGCAGTCGCCCTTGAGGGCCTCGCGGTAGACCCGGCCGTCGTCGGTGAGAGGGAGGACCGAGCTGCGCTCGAGGTCGGTGAGCTTCTTCGGCGTCTCGCCCTTCACCACCGCGGAGATGACCGAGCTGGTGGACGGGCCGATGCCGGGGAGCTCCTGCAGGGTGCCGGCGGCGACCCGTGCTTCGAGCTCGCCCGGCGCCAGTTCGGTGACCGTCGTGGCGGCGTTGGCGTAGGCCCGGACCTTCGAGGACGGGGCCAGCTCGCGATCGAGGAGGTAGACGATCCGGTCGAGGGCCTCGACGACGTCAGCGGTCGCACTCATGGCTCCGAGCCTACGCGGACGGGCTCCGGGACCGGTTCGGTGGGCTGCTAGGGTCGTGCACCGTTGGCGGCCTCTGGTCGACGGCATCGGGACCCGTAGCTCAGTTGGCTAGAGCGCTTCCTCGACACGGAAGAGGTCGCTGGTTCGAGTCCAGTCGGGTCCACCAACGACGATGCGTGAGGCGCCCTCCCCGGAGGGCGCCTTCTGCGTCCCGGCCGACCGGCCGGCGCCGCTACGGGGCGCTGGAGAGCGGTGTCGAGCGCACGAGCGGCGCGATCGGGCTGAGCAGGAAGACGTCC
>DATDIY010000348.1:0-14434 GCA_036520815.1 Acidimicrobiales bacterium | reverse complement strand
CATCGGACGCCGCTACGCCGGCACCCGCGTCATGCTTCTCATCGCCGACCGCGACGTCAGGGTCATCGACCACAACGGCGAACTCATCGCAGAGTTCACCATCAACCCCGCCAAGCAATACCAGATCAAGAAACGACCCGGACTACCCAACTGAAATTCCGGGATGTCACGCGACACCCGTCCAGGATGACCCGCGACATCACAGTGGTGCGCGAGGGGGGACTTGAACCCCCACGTCCTTTCGGACACAGGAACCTGAATCCTGCGCGTCTGCCAATTCCGCCACTCGCGCGAGTGAGCCCGGAGATCGTACAGCGCTCGCCATGACCTCACGAATCCCGCCCCACCGGCGTTCTGGTGGAGGTCTGCTCGCCCCTGGTGCCGGGAGTCCTCCACCAGAACGGTCGGGCTGCCGTGCCTGCAGGCGTCGGAGGGGGGGACCCTCTGGGGGTCATGCGGGGTGGGTAACTTGGCGCGGTGGGTCTGAAGGGCTTCGAACGACGGCTGGAACATGCGGTGGAGGGCGTCTTCTCCCGCGTCTTCAAGAGCGGTGTGCGCCCCATCGAGATCGGTCGCCGGCTGACGCGGGAGATGGACGATCAGCGCACCGTCGACGTCCGGGGCCGCACGGTCGCTCCCAACTCGTTCACGGTGTCGATCTCTCCCGACGACCATGAGGCCTTCGTCGACATCGCCGACACGCTCGCTCGCGAGCTGTGCGACGCCGCTCGCGAGCACGCCCGCGACGAGGGCTACTCGTTCCTCGGGCCGGTCGAGACCGAGCTGGTGGTCGAGCCGGTCCAGCGCACCGGCACCTTCGCCATCGAGGCCCGCTTCCGGGAAGGACCGGGCGGCAGCGGCGCCGGCTCGCTGCTGCTGCCCTCGGGTGAGCGCTACGTGCTCCGTGAGAACACCGTCGTGCTCGGACGCCTCCCGGACTGCGACATCACCCTCGTCGACCCGAACGTGAGCCGCCGCCACGCCGAGATCCAGCCCCGCGGCGACGGCTTCGCGTTGGTCGACCTCGGATCGACCAACGGCAGTCGGGTCAACGGGGTCCGCATCAGCGAACGCGAGCTGCGCGACGGCGACGAGCTCGGCTTCGGGAACATCCGCCTCACGTTCCAGGCGTCCTAGGGCGAACGTGTCCGACCAGCTCCTCTTCGTCCTCAAGCTGTGCCTGCTCGCGCTGCTCTACCTCTTCTTCTTCCGAGTGGTGCGGGCCGTGTGGGCGGAGCTGCGCACGCCCAGCCCCGCGGTGGGTGGCACCGGTGTCGCGGGCGTGCCGGCGGCCGCGCCCACCCGCCGGGACCGCAAGGCCCAGGCCAAGGCGGCCAAGTCCCGTCCTCAGCTGGTGGTGACCGAGCCCGTCGATCAGGCCGGCCGGTCCTATCCGCTCGAGAACGAGGTGTCGATCGGCCGGGCGGCCGGCTGCCAGATCACCCTCGACGACACCTACTCCTCCCAGATCCACGCGCGGGTCTTCACCCGCGACGGCCAGTGGCTCGTCGAGGACCTCGGCTCCACCAACGGCACCTGGCTCAACCGGCACAAGGTGTCGGGACCGATGGTGCTCCAGCGCGGTGACCGGCTCCAGATCGGCAACACCGTGATGGAGCTGCGGTGACCCGCTTCGCCTGGGGTGCCGCCACCGACACCGGACGCGTCCGGCAGGCCAACGAGGACGCCGTCCTGGCCGTCGACGGCCTCTACGCGGTCGCCGACGGCATGGGTGGGCACAACGCCGGCGAGGTGGCGAGCCATCTCGCCATCGAGACCCTGCAGGACGAGTTCACCGCCGCCGGCACCGACGTGCTCGTCGAGGCGGTGCAGACTGCCAACCGGGTGCTGGTCGAGCGGTCGGCCAGCGACACCGAGCTCAGCGGGATGGGCACCACCATGTGCGCGCTGGCCCTCGTCGACGCCGATGGTCGAGACGCCATCGCCGTGGTCAACGTGGGCGACTCTCGCCTGTACCTGCTCTCCGACGGCGAGCTCACCCAGATCACCGAGGACCACAGCCTGGTGGCGACCCTCGAGCGCCAGGGCCGGATCAGCTCGGCCGAGGCCGCCGTGCACCCGCAGCGCAACATCCTCACCCGGGCGCTCGGGATCGACGCCTCCGTGATGGTCGACTCGTGGGAGATCCTCCCGGTCATCGGTGACCGTTACGTGCTCTGCAGCGACGGTCTGTTCAACGAGGTCGAGGACAGCCGCCTGGCCGCCACGCTGCGCCGGCTGGCCGACCCCGACGAGGCCGCTCGGGAGCTCGTTCGCCTGGCCAACGAGGCCGGCGGACGCGACAACATCAGCTGCGTCGTGGTCGACGTGGTCGACGGTGCCGGCGCCGAGGCGCTGGCCGCCGATGCGCCGGCTGCGGCGGCGACGTCCAGCCGGGTGACGGCGAGCCGGACGGGCGGCGACGCCGAGTTGTTCACCCCACCGCCGGAGTCGGCGCCGTCGGGGTCGCCGGTCGACGACGACTCGCCTCCCTCGAGCACCTCTCGCCGCAAGCGCCGGGGCGGGCGCGGTGCCCACGCCGCCGACGACCGACCCCGACGGCGGCTGCTGACCTGGCGGGTCGGCCTGTTCTTCCTCGCCTTCCTGGCCATCATCGGCATCGGCCTCGGCATCATCGTCTGGGCCGGCAACAACACGTACTACGTGGGCCTGTCGGGCGACGAGGTCGTGATCTTCCGAGGTCGTCCCGGCGGCGTGCTGTGGATCGACCCCGAGGTGGAGACGACGACCGGCATCGCCGAGCAGGACGTGCCGGCGGCCTCGATCGACGCCGTTCGCAGCGGGGTCGAGGAGCCCTCCCTGTCCGCCGCCCAGCGCTACGTCGACAACCTCAGGGACCAGATCGCCGACGCCACCACCACGACCACCACATCGACGACCACGACGGTCCCGGCGACGCCCCCGGCACCAGAGGCGCCTCCGGCCTGATCATGTCCTATCGGCGCAACACCGAGCTCGGTCTCATGCTCATGGCGGTCGTCATCACCGCCGGGGCCTACGTGCTCGCCAGCCTGGGCACCGACGCCCAGATCCCGCCCGACGTCATCCCGTTCCTTATCGCCGTGCTCGGCCTCCTGGTCGCCGCCCACGTCGCCGTGCGCCGCCTGGCCCCCGAGGCCGACCCGATCCTCCTGCCGATGGCGGCGCTGCTCAACGGCCTCGGCTACGTGGTCATCGCCGGGCTCCCGGACATGCCGAACATGCCGTCGGGCGAGGTGCTGGCGCGACAACAGGCCGTGTGGACCGCGTTCGGCGTCGGCGCCTTCGTCGCGACGCTGTGGTTCATCCGACGTCCGCGGAACCTCGTCCGCTACCGCTACACCTTCGGCTTCGTCGGCATCGGACTGCTCTTGCTCCCGCTGGTCCCCGGCGTCGGCAAGAACATCAACGGCAGCCAGATCTGGGTCGGGATCGGGCCGGTGAACTTCCAGCCCGGCGAGGTCGCCAAGGTCGTGCTGGCCATCTTCTTCGCCGCCTACCTCGCCGACCAGCGTGAGCTCATCGCCACCAGCACCTGGAAGGTCGGGCCGTTCCGGCTCCCCGACCCCAAGTACCTCGGCCCGATCCTCATCGCCTGGGGCGTCACCCTCGTGGTGATGGTGTACCAGAAGGACCTCGGCTCCTCGCTGCTGTTCTTCGGGCTGTTCGTGGTGATGGTGTGGGTCGCGACGCAGCGCACCTCGTTCCTCGTGATCGGCGGTGGCCTCTTCGCCGTCGGAGCCGTGTTCGCGTGGAACGCGTTCGGCCACGTCCGCCAGCGCGTCGACATCTGGATCGACCCGTGGACCGACCCCAGCGGCAGCGGCTACCAGATCGTCCAGGGCCTGTTCGCCATGGCCTTCGGCGGGGTCACCGGCACCGGCCTCGGGCTCGGCGGCGACATCCGCATCCCGGCGAGCGAGAGCGACTTCATCTTCGCCGTCATCGCCGAGCAGTTCGGGTTGCTCGGTGGGGCGCTGGTGATCATGGCCTACCTGCTCATGGTCGGTTCCGGCCTACGGATCGCCGCCCGGGCCGACCACGCCTTCGACAAGTTGCTGGCCACGGGCCTCACCCTGCTGCTCGGGTTCCAAGCGTTCATCATCATCGCCGGCGTGGTCCGCCTGCTTCCCCTCACCGGCGTCACCCTCCCGTTCGTCTCCTACGGCGGGTCGTCGCTGGTCGTGAACTACGTGCTGCTGGCACTGCTGCTGCGCCTCTCCGACCAGAACGAGCGGGGGCGCGCCGCGGTGCGCTCGACGGCGGCGGTGTCGGCGTGAACCGCAGCATCCGGCGCCTGGGCATCGGCATCCTCGTGCTCTACCTCGCCCTGTTCGTGAAGCTGAACTGGATCCAGGTCGTCGACAAGGAGGCGCTCGACGACAACCCGCTCAACACGGCCCAGGTGCGTCGCGACTTCAATCGGCCTCGCGGCGCCATCACCAGCGGCGACGACGTCGTGCTGGCCCAGAGCGTGCCCAACCCCGACGAGAGCTCCGAGTTCGAGCGGCTGCGCGTGTACCCGGAGGGCGAGCTGTTCGCCCAGTCGACCGGCTTCTTCTCGTTCCGGTACGGCTCCACCGGGCTCGAGCGCGAGTACTCCGACCTGCTGGCCGGCACCACCTTCGACCAGCAGGTCCGCGGGCTCGGCGACCTCCTCGTCGCCCGGGAGAACGTCGGCAACGTCGAGATCTCGCTGCGCAAGGACGTGCAGGAGGTCGCCCGCGCCGAGCTCCGCGATCGCGAGGGCTCGGTGGTGGCGGTGAACCCGCAGACCGGTGAGCTGCTGGCGTTCTGGAGCTTCCCGTCCTATGACCCCAACGCCGTGAGCACCACCGACCAGGTGGCCGCCGAGCAGGCGTGGTCGCTGTACAACCTCGACGCCTCCCAGCCGATGCGGGCCCACCAGTACCAGGACCGCTACTTCCCGGGTTCGACGTTCAAGGTGGTCACCGGCAGCGTCGGGCTGCAGACCGGCAAGGTCACCAACGAGGACCCGGTCTACAAGACGGCCACCAGCTACACGCCTCCGCAGACCACCCGCGCCATCAGCAACTTCGGCGGTCGGGCCTGCGGCGGTGCGCTGCCGGAGGTCCTGCGGGTGTCGTGCAACTCGGCCTTCGCCGAGATGGGTCAGGCCACCATCGGCCCGACCGACATGGTCAACGGCTCCGAGTCGTGGGGCTTCAACGCGGCGCCGCCCATCGATCTGCCGGACCCGGCCCGCTCGGTGTTCCCCACCGACGTGCAGAACAACCCGCCGAAGCTGGCCCAGTCGTCGATCGGCCAGAACGACGTGCAGGCGACGCCGCTGCAGATGGCGCTGGTGGCGGCCGGCGTCGCCAACCGGGGGACGATCATGACCCCGCACCTGATGACCGAGGTGCGCGACTCCCAGGGCGAGGTCATCAAGGAGTACGACCAGAAGGCGTGGCTGAACCCGATGTCGCCCGAGCTGGCCGACGTCATGCGCGGCGACATGATCAACGTGGCGGAGCGGGGCACCGCCACCGGCCTGCGCATCCCCGGGTTCGAGGTCGGCGGCAAGACGGGTACCGCCCAGCTGGGCACCGATCCACCCCGCAGCCACACGTGGATCATCGGCTTCGCCGGGCCTCCGGGTCAGGCCTCGACCGTCGCCATCGCGGTCGTGGTGCTCAACCAGTCGGGGGCGAGCGAGGCCACCGGTGGCGCGATCGCCGCCCCGATCGCCCGGGCCGTGATGCAGAAGATCCTCGCTGTCCAGGCCGGTGGCTGACGTGGTGAGCAACCGACTGCCTGCGGCGGGACGCCGAACCCTCGTCAGTAGTGTGGGCGCCGTATGACCGACACGCCGGCGGGCCCCACCATCTTCAACGATCGCTACGAGCTGCACCGCAAGCTCGCGCAGGGCGGCATGGCCAACGTGTACCTGGCCCGCGACCTGCTCCTCGATCGACCGGTGGCGGTGAAGGTCCTGTTCCCCGAGCACGCTCGCGACCAGGCCTTCGTCGAGCGGTTCCGCCGGGAGGCCACCGCGGTGGCCAACCTCAACCACCCCAACATCGTGGCGGTCTACGACTGGGGCCAGCAGCACGGCACCTACTTCATCGTCATGGAGTACGTCGAGGGTCGTCCGCTCTCCGACATCATCCGCTCGGAGGGCCCGCTGCACCCGAACCGGTCGGCCGAGATCACCGCCGACGTGGCCGCCGCGCTCGCCTTCGCTCACCGCAACGGCGTCGTGCACCGCGACGTCAAGCCCGGCAACATCCTCATCACGTCGATGGGCCAGGTGAAGGTGGCCGACTTCGGCATCGCCCAGGCCTCCTCCGCCGGCGATGCCACCCTCAACCTCACCCAGGCCGGTGCGGTGATGGGCACCGCCACCTACTTCTCGCCCGAGCAGGCCCAGGGCCACCAGGTCGATCCTCGCTCCGACCTCTACTCGTTGGGCTGCGTGCTCTACGAGATGCTGACCGCCCGCCCGCCGTTCTCCGGCGACAGCCCCGTGGCCATCGCCTACAAGCACGTGCAGGAACAGCCCACGCCACCGAGCCAGGTGAACCCGGCGGTGCCCGCTGCGCTCGAGGCGATCGACATGAAGCTGCTCGAGAAGCAGGCGGCGTTGCGCTACCCCTCGGCCGAGGACCTGCGCGCCGACCTGCGTCGCTTCCTCGAGGGCCACCCCGTCAACGCGTTGGGCGCGGCCGGTGTCGCCGCCGCGGCCGGTGTGGCCGCCGGTGCTCTCGCCGACGCGACCGTGGCCGTCCCCGCGGCCGCCACTATGGCCGGCGCCGGTGCCGGAGTCGCCGGGGCTGGCCCCGCCACCGGCCAGGTGCCCTACACCGACCCGGATCCGCCGAAGAAGCGCACGGGCCTTTTCGTCACCCTGCTGGTGATTCTCCTGCTGCTGGTGGCCGCCGTGCTGTTCTTCGTGGGCCGCAACCTGGGCCAGTCGAAGGCCACCATCGACGTTCCCCGCGTGGTCGGCCTCCCGGTCGACCAGGCCACGAGCCTGCTGGTCGACGCCGGGTTCGTCGTCGACCCCCGCAACGAGGAGAGCGACCAGCCGGTGGGGGAGGTGCTGGCCCAGGACCCCGAGGACGGCACGAAGGCCGAGGAGGGCTCGACGATCCGGCTCACGGTCAGCGGCGGCCCGGGCCAGGTAGAGGTCCCGACTGTCACCGACCTCACCCAGGCGGCGGCCGAGGCGCTCCTGCGCAACAACGACCTCGTCCCCAACGCGGTGCCCGAAGCGAGCGACACCGTGGACGAGGGCCTCGTCATCTCCCAGAGCCCGGCCGCAGGGGTCCAGCGTCCGAAGGGGTCGGTGGTCGACATCAAGGTGTCGAGCGGCCTCGCCCAGATCCCCGTACCCAACGTGGTCGGCGACGACGCCGCCAGCGCCTCCAACGAGTTGGGTGTGCTCGGCTTCAGGGTGGCCACCACCCAGCAGACCTCCGACACCGTGCCCCAGGGCCGGGTGATCTCGCAGAACCCGGCGCAGGGCACCGAGCTGCGCAAGGGCGACACCGTGAACCTGGTGATCTCCAGCGGCCCGCCGCCCACGACCTCGACGAGCACCTCGACCACCTCGACCTCGACCACCAGCACCACCGCCGATCCCTGATCCGCCGGGATCGGTGGAGACGACCGTGGGTCAGTGGCCGCAGCGGGCGAGGAAGTTGCCGACGAGCTGGTGGCCGGCGACGGTGAGGATCGACTCGGGGTGGAACTGCACGCCCTCGACGTCGTGGGTGCGGTGGCGGAGGCCCATGACGAGCCCGTCGTCGGTCTCGGCGGTGATCTCGAGCACGTCGGGCACCGAGTCGCGGTCGACGACGAGGGAGTGGTAGCGGGTCGCCTCCAGCGGCTCGGGCAGACCTTCGAACACCCCGACGTCACGATGGCGGATCAACGAGGTCTTGCCGTGCATGATCTCCGGCGCCCGTACGACGTCGCCGCCGTACACCTGGCCGATGCACTGGTGGCCGAGGCAGACGCCGAACACGGGCAGCCGCCCAGCGAAGCGCGTGATGACCTCGTTCGAGAGCCCGGCATCCTCCGGACGGCCCGGGCCGGGGCTGATGAGCACGCCATCGGGCTCGAGCGCCTCGATCTCGTCGATCGTGAGGGCGTCGCTGCGGTGCACCAGCGGCTCGGCGCCCAGCTCGCCCAGGTACTGGACCAGGTTGAAGACGAACGAGTCGTAGTTGTCGAGCACGAGGATGCGGGCGGCCATCGCCCGCCGACCCTAATGGTCGCGGTCGCTGTCGCCGGTCGGGATTCGCCCGGAGCGCGCTCGTCGACAGATGGGGCGCGCCGGCTACCATCTCGGCCGATGTCGACCCGAAAGCGTCCTGCGCAGACCAGCCGCACGGGTGGTCGGGTGACCCCGAAGGGCGGCCCGACCCCGCGCAGCCATGGGGGCGGCGTGCCAGAGGCGTCGACCCGCTACACGCCGCCGATACCGCGTGACCACCGGGTGAGCGCCCGTTGGGTGCCGTTCGTGATGCTCGCCTTCATCGTGGTCGGCGTGGTCGTCATCTTCCTGCACTACGTCGACGTCATCCTGCCGGGGGCGTCGAGCAACTGGTGGCTGCTCATCGGCCTGGGGTCGATCCTCGGCGGCATCATCACCGCCACCCAGTACCGCTGACGATCGGACCCGCTCAGGTCCTCGGCGAGGCGAGCCACGGCTCGCGCAGGTCGAGGTAGCGCTCGGTCGGCATGGTGGCCTCGAAGAGGGCGAAGTCGTCGGCCAGCTCTGGCGGCACCTCCGCTTCCTCGCCTCGGCGTGCCTCGGCCTCCGAGCGGAAGTAGGCGACCTCGGTGAACTCCCCGTCGGGGTGGTAGGCGGTGATGGTCTCGAGCAGGTCGGGGCGCACCACGGCGAGGGCGTCGTCGGCCAGGGCGTCCAGACGGCGGGCGGCCTCGCGGTCGGTGACGTGGCCCTCGAGCACCTGCACGAACCCGGCTGCATCCGGGTCCCCGTGGCGCATGACGTGCACGTCGGTGGTCTCGTGGAAGCGGATCTCGCCCTCGAAGCAGGTGCGGGTCTCCGCCCACCAGGCGCCCTGCTCGAGGCGGTCGTTGTTGCGGCGGGCGTCATCCTCGGTGGCGAAGCGCACGACGAGGATGCAGGACCCTTCCCGGGTGATCCCACCGGTCGATCCGAGGTAGCCGTAGGCCGCCGGCATGAGGTCGGTGGTCCATCGCGCCAGCTGGGCCCGCAACCGTCCTTCGTCCGCCACCTTGCCCTCGATGACCTGGATGAACATCCCCGACCTCCTCGGTGGTCTCCAAGTCCACCGTGCCCCGCCGCCGACGTTGCGTCAACGCGTCACTTCATTGCCGTGAGGTGGAGGGCGAGTTACAGGCACGTAACTCTCCCCAACCCCGTCCCCAGGTTGTGGAGAACCCGATCAGTCGACAGGTGTGACGAGCGTCATGTCGTCCTGGCAGTGCCGGGGTGGTTCCGGATCCTCCTCGGGGGACACCGTCATGCGCACCTCGGTGCCGCAGATCTCGCACCGGTAGGCGATCTTGACCTTGCGCAGCTCGCCGGCCGGCGCCGGCTCCGGGATGGGGCGGGCCAGTCCGCCGAGCATCAGCACGCCCGCCCGCAGGATCAGCCAGGTGGAGCCCATGGCGACGAGGACGGGGAACAGGTCGTAACCGGCCACCAGCGCGATGGCCCCTCCCAGGAGGACGAATCCGTTGATCACCGGGTGCTTCACGTCGGTCCTCCGGTCGCCGCCGCCTCCAGGGTAGGCCGGTCCGTCACGTTCAGCCCAGGCGCTCGATGATGGTCGCGTTGGCGAGCCCACCGCCTTCGCACATGGTGTGGAGACCCCAACGCCCGCCGGTTCGTTCGAGCTCGCAGACCAGGGTGGTCAAGAGGCGCGCGCCAGATGCCCCGAGCGGGTGGCCGAGGGCGATGGCGCCGCCGTTGACGTTGACCTTGCCCATGTCGGGACGGACCTCGCGTTCCCAGGCCAGCACGACCGATGCGAACGCCTCGTTGATCTCGAACAGGTCGATGTCGTCGAGGGCCAGACCGGCCCGATCGAGCACCCGGTCGGTCGCCGGGATCGGACCGGTGAGCATCATCCGGGGATCGACACCGGCCAGGGCGAAGGCATGGAACCGAGCTCGCGGGGTGAGCCCCAGGCGTTCGGCGGCGGCCTCGCTCGTGATCAGGACGGCCGCGGCACCATCGCTGATCTGCGACGAGTTCCCGGCGGTTACCAGCCCGTCGGGAGTGAACGCTGGCTTGAGAGCGGCGAGCCCGTCGACGGTGGTGTCGTCGCGGATGCCCTCGTCGGCGCGGACGAGGCCGTCGCCACGCGACACCTCGCCGGTCTCCTTGTCGCGGCGTCGGGCCGCCACGGGCAGGATCTCCCGCTCGAAGCGCCCCTCGTCGCGGGCCTGGGCGGCGCGTTGGTGTGACAGGGCCGAGAAGGTGTCGAGGTCGTCCCTGCCGAGGCCCCAGGTCTCGGCGATGAGCTCGGCCGAGAGCCCCTGAGGGATGAGGCCGCCGGCATCGGCGTAGCGGGCCTCCACCGCCGGGCCGAACGGCGACCCGACACCGAGCCCGAACGAGGCGCCCATGGGCACGAGGCTCATCACCTCGACACCGGCGGCGATCACCACGTCGTGCACCCCCGCCATCACCGCCTGGGCGGCGAAGGCGGCCGCCTGCTGGGACGACCCGCACTGCCGATCGACCGTCGTGCCCGGCACCGACTCGGGGAACCCGGCGGCCAGCACCGCGTTGCGTCCGATGTTCACGCCCTGGGCCCCCACCTGGGAGACACAGCCCATGATCACGTCCTCGACGAGTGCCGGATCGAGGTCGTTGCGCTCGACCAGCGTGCGGAGGACCTCACCGGCCAGGTCGGCGGGATGCCAGCCCGACAGGGCGCCGTCGCGTCGCCCGCACGGGGTGCGGACCACGTCGACGATGACGGCGTCGGCCATGGCCCCGCCTCAGCCCGGGGTGGTTCCGGTCGACGATCCCGGCTGGCTGAGGGCGGTGCCGATCGTGGCTCCCCAGCGGCGGACGTCGTCCCAGTCGCGGTGGTCGCCCCAGGTGCCGCCGAGGAGACGGAAGTTCAGCGATGCCATGCGACCCCATCGGTCGGCATCGAGGACACCGGCGAAGGCGTGATGGTCCTGTGGCTCGAGGTTGCGACGCAGCTCGAGCACCGAGCGCGGCTCGCGGCGCAGCTTGCGCAGGACGGAGCTGGAGCGGGGGCCGTAGGCGCTGGTGGTGGCCCCGACCGCGCCGACGCTGAACAGCCACACCCGCCGCTGGCGCAGCGGGAGGCGTTGGTCGCGGCAGAACTCGTGCACCTCGGGGAGCCAGGCCCCGTTGTGCACGGGGCTGCCCAGCACGACCGCGTCGTAGCCGGCCAACGTGGCAACGTCCTCGACCGAGCGGAGGTCGACGTCGGGGCCCGATTCGGCGATGGACACGGCCAGCACCTCGGCGATCTCCTTGGTGGAACCGTTGGCGCTGCCATAGGCCACGAGCGCTCGCATGGTGCTCCTGCTGCGTCGGGGCCGTCAGCAGGGATGCCGGCGACCGGCCGGTCGGGGACGCTGCGACGCTACAGCTCTCCGCTGGCCCGCTGAGCAGCGACCGGGTCGTGGTGGTCCCAGACGTCCTGGATCTCCTCGAGCGACTTGCCCTTGGTCTCGGGCACCTTGCGCCAGATCCACACGTAGGCGATCACCGAGAAGGCGGCGAACATCCAGAACGTCGCCGAGCTGCCGATGGCGTCGATCAGGGTGAGGAAGAACTGGCTCACGAGGAACGCCGCGCCCCAGTTCACCGCGGTGGCCACGGCGATCGCCCGGCCCCGCACCCGGCTCGGGAAGATCTCGCTGATCACCGTCCACGTGACCGGCCCGAGCGAGAACGCGAACGAGGCGATGAACACGACCAGGGCGACGAGGGTGACGATCCCCGCCGTGGTCGGGCCGCCGGTGCCAGCGCCGCTTGTGTCGGCGCTGTCCATGAACTGGAACGCGATGCCGACCGTGGTGAGGCTGGCGGCCATGCCGATCAACCCGGCGAACAGCAACGGGCGCCGGCCGAATCGGTCGACGTATGCGACTGCGATGAACGTGGCCAGGACGTTCACGCCGCCGATCGCCCAGGTGGTGGCGGCGGCCTGGTCGGCCGGGGTGGAGAATCCGGCCTCCGCGAAGATCTCGTCGGCGTAGTAGATGATGGCGTTGATGCCGGTGATCTGCTGGAAGATCGCCAGGCCGATGCCGACGGTGAGCGGCTTGCGGAGCGACTTCGAGAAGACCTCGCCCCAGCTCGCCCGGTCGGCGTCCTCTTCGCGCACGGCCTCCTCGATCGTGACGAGGGTGGACTCGACATCGACGTCGGGGCGGAGCTTGGCCAGGCCCGCGGCTGCCTCCTTGCGGCGCCCGGCGCCGACCAACCACCGGGTCGACTCGGGCATCGGGGCCATGGCGATGAGCAGCAGCACGCCGGGCACGGCGGAGACGCCCAGCATCATCCGCCAGGAGCTGCCGTTGGTGAGGGCCTGGTCGACCAGGTAGGCGACGAAGATGCCGATGGTGATCGCCAGCTGGTAGGTCGAGACGAAGCGGCCACGCAGGTGGCTGGGGGCCTGCTCGGCGGCGTAGAGGGGGGCGGCCACCGAGGCCACGCCGACGCCGAACCCGACCGTCAGTCGGCCGATCACCAGCACCGCGGTGCCGGGGGCGAAGGCCTCGATCAGGGCGCCCACGGTGAACAGGGCGGCGGCGAACAGGACGGTCCGCCGGCGTCCGATCCGGTCGGCGAGCATCCCGGCGAGCAGTGCTCCGAAGAGCGCGCCGAGGGTCACCCAGCTGGTGACCACCTCGGTCATCGTGGTGCTCAGGTCGAAGTCGGTCTTGATGCCTTCGATGGCACCGGAGATGACGCCCTGGTCGTAGCCGAAGAGCAGGCCGGCGAGCATGATGACCACGCCGACCATCAGCATCCAGAAGCCGACGCTCGACCTCGCGCCGGTCTCGTCCTTCTCGGGCTGGTCCGCGTCGTGACGCGTCGATGTGGTGGCCACGTTGCCCCCTCGTGCCGAAGTCGTTCGCTGGCAACCTACGGCTCGGCGCCGCCCCGGGCGCGGATCATGTCACCCTCAGCGCGCCCGACCCCACCGCTCGCAACCCCCTCCCCGAAAGGTGGCTCACGTGGTGCTGCCGGCGGGATGTGGTGAGCCAGCTTGGGGTGTGGGGTCAGCGGGCGTTCCAGCGGAGGATGCCGGGGTACTCGTGCTCCCACCCGAGCTGGCTGAGCGTGGCCGTCTCCAGCACGAACCGCCGACCTTCGATCGGCGCCAGGTCGCACCATCGGGCGGTGAGGACGCGCAGGATGTGGCCGTGGGCGAACACGGCGACGTCGCCGGCGGCCGCCCGGGCCCGGGCGATCACCCGGTCGGCCCGCGCCGCCACGTCGTCGAGGCTCTCGCCGTTCGGGATGGCCCCGGTCCAGACCGTCCAGCCCGGATCGTGCTCTCGGATCTGGACCGTCGTGACGCCCTCGTAGTCGCCGTAGTCCCACTCCAGCAGGTCGTCGTCGATCTCCGCCTGGTCGCCGAGCCCGGCGAGCTCACAGGTGTGCCGGGCCCGTTGGAGCGGGCTGGTGAGCACCAGGGCGAAGTCGTGGCCGGCGAGGAGCTTCCCGGTGGCGCCCGCCTGCTCCTCGCCCTCGGGCAGCAACGGCAGGTCGGTACGGCCGGTGTGGCGACCGTTGACGCTCCACTCGGTGGCCCCGTGGCGGATGACGAACAGGTCGGACTGGGTGGGCGCCGGGGATGCGGGGGAAGCGGTGCTCACGCGTCGCCGCCCGGAGGCTCCTCGGGCCAGCCGCCGTGGCCGCGCACGAGCTTGCTCCCGCCCTTGGGACCCCACGACGCGGGCGCGTAGGTCTCGACCGGCGGGTACTCGGTGAGGATGCGTTCGACGATCCGCCACGACTCGAGCACGGAGTCCTCGCGGGCGAACAGGGTGGGGTCGCCCTTCATCGCCTCCTCGATGAGCAGCTCGTACGGCTCGGGACCGACGTCGGCGCGGTCGTCGGCCGGCGGCGCGAGGGTGATCGCCTCCGGCATCATCGCTTCGCCCGGCTCCTTCCGCAGCCACGTGATGGCGTCGAAGCTCTCGGGCTTGGCCTCGATCCGGATCGAGTTGCGCGGCACCTGGTTGTGCTCGGGCATCCACAGAGGACGCGGCGGGCGCTTGAACTCGATCGTCATCTCGGTGACGGTCTTGCCGAGCGACTTGCCGGCCCGGAGGAAGAACGGGACGCCGCTCCACCGGGGCGAGTCGATGTCGAGGCGGAAGGCGCCGTAGGTCTCGGTGTCGGAGCCGGGCCGCACTCCGGCGACGTCGAGATAGCCCTCGTACTGGCCTCGGACGTAGTGCG
>DATDIY010000347.1:0-4489 GCA_036520815.1 Acidimicrobiales bacterium | reverse complement strand
ACTTCGGGTCGAGCACGATCGACGAGCGCTGAACGCTCGAGAGGGCGATCTGCAGGGCGCTGGCGGCGACGGTGCTGGCGATCGCCACCACGCCGCCGACTCGCTCGGGGTACATGACCCCCCACTCGAGCGCCTGCATGCCGCCCATCGAACCGCCCACGACCGCCAGCCAGCGGGCCACGCCGAGGGCATCGGCAACGGCGGCCTGGCTGCGGACGATGTCGCGGATGGTGACCACCGGGAACGACGAGCCGTAGGGCCGTCCCGTGGCGGGGTCGATCGACGACGGGCCGGTCGTGCCCTGGCACCCGCCGAGGACGTTGGCGCACACGACGAACCAGCGGTCGGTGTCGAGCGGGCGGCCGGGCCCGATGAGCGCATCCCACCAACCTTCGGTCGGATGGCCCGCCCCGCTGCGGCCGGCGGCGTGGCTGTCACCGGTGAGGGCGTGGCAGACGAGCACGGCGTTGGAGGCGTCGGCGTCGAGCTCGCCCCAGGTCTCGTAGGCGACGGAGACGTCGCGCAGCACGCCGCCGCCCTCGAGCACGAAGGGTCGGTCGGGGGACACGGACACGAACCGCCGGTCGCCGACGGGGTCGCCCGGCCGCCACGCCCCGGAGGCGGGCAGGAGACCGGCGCTCAACGGCGCCCGTCGGCTCGGCTCGGTCATCGTGCTCCTCGGACGGGTTGTTGCGCCCGTCGACGACGGGAGCCGCATCCCCGCCTCTCGGCGGGTTGGCACCTTGGGTGTCCGCCCCAGGTTGCCGGACCCGGAGACCGGGCCACTCGTGATGTGGAGATCAATGCTGCCCGCGGGGCCGTAGCCGGTCAAACAGGATGCGCCCGACGAGCTTGGCGCGACGACTCGCGCGGTCTCAGCTGGTCAGGACCCCGTCGGTGATGGTGACGGTGCGGTCGGCGTAGTGGGTCATGCGTTGGTCGTGGGTGACGACGACCGCGGCCGTGGCCCGGCTCTTCACCTCGGACACGATGAGCTCCATGACCTGCTCGCCGAGCTTGGTGTCGAGGGCCGACGTGGGCTCGTCGATCAGCACCAGAGCCGGCTTGTTCATCAGCGCCCGACCGATGGCGACGCGCTGGCGCTCCCCGCCGGACATCTGACCCGGGAGGTTGTCGACCCGGTGCCCGAGCCCGAGCTCGTCGAGCAGCTGGTCGGCTCGCTCCCGCGCCTCGTGCCGCGAGCGGGATCCACCGAAGTCGTTCACCACCATGAGGTTCTCGCGAGCTGTCAGGAACGGCACCAGGTTCACCGCCTGGAAGACGAAGCCCACCGAGTCACGCCGGAAGGCGGTCAGCTGCTTGGCCGAGTACGCCGAGATGTCCTGGCCGCCGACCACCACGGTGCCGTCGCTCGGGGTGAGGAGCCCGCCTGCGATCGACAAGAGGGTGGTCTTGCCCGACCCCGACGGGCCCACCAGAGCCACGATCTCGTCGTCCTCGACCGCGAGGGTGGCGTGGTCGAGGGCGATGACCTCGCCGTCGCCCGAGGGGTAGGTCTTGCGAACGTCGGTGATCTCGAGGACAGGCACGAGTCGGTCTCCCGGTAGGTGGTTGGTCGGCTACCCGATGGAGGAAGCGGGGTCGACGCGGACGACGCGCCGCAACGAGATCGCAGCGCCGAGCGCGGACATGAGGACGAGGCCGACCACGGTCTGCACGGCCCGGGACGGGAGGAGGGAGACGGGGACCTCGGAGGGCAGGGCTCGGCTGAGCAGCACCGTCACGACACCGCCGAGGACGAACGAGACGATGGCGACCACGACGGCCTGGAGGAGGACACCGGCGAAGATCTGGCCGGTGGACCCACCGATCGCCTTCAGCATCCCGTAGAGGCCGATGCGTTCGAGGGTGAGCAGTGCGAAGAACAACGCCACCACCAGACCGGCGACGAAGAGGGTCACGTAGATGATGGCGGTGAAGGTGGAGTTCTGCTCCTTGATGCCGGGAAGCGCCTGCACCGCGTCGTCCACGGTGAGAGTGGAGGTGACCCCGTCGGTGGCCGAGTCGATGGCCGCGGCCACATCGGTGGGGTCAGCGCCGTCGGAGACCTCGACGACCAGCGCCTGGAAGGTGTCCGCCGGCAGGTTCGAATCAGGTCGGGACGCTCCGAGGACCTGCCGCCAGGTGTCAGGGACCACGAAGAAACCACCCTGTTGCAGGTAGCTGGTGTCGTCGACCCAGCCCACGACGGTGATCGGGGTGGCGGCCGAGCCGACACCGATGGTCTGTCCCTCCTCGACACCGAAGGCCTGGAGGCTGCGATCGGCGAGGGCTTCGGCGGGACCGAGCTCGAGGTCGTCGGGCATGGATGCCACCGGCAGCTCGAATCCCGTCACCGACAGGTTGGCCAGCTCTTCCTCGCCGGGGACCTGCCCACCCACGAGTGCGACGCCGAGACCGCCGGTGCGGGCCACACCCTCCACCCGCTCGACTTCGGCCCTCAGGTCGGCGTCGACGCGAGAGCGCACGAGGGAGTCCTTGGCATCGGAGGAGTACACGATGAGCTCACCCTGCTGGGAGCGCAGCAGGCCGGTCGAGCCGATGTAGAGCCCGTCGAGGAGCCCCCCGAGGAAGAGCAGCAGCACCGACAGCAGCACGAGGGACGACCCGGCGATGGCGAACCGGAACGGCCGACGGCGGAGCTCGAGCAGGCCCAACCTCATGCGAGACCACCCACGTTCTGGCGGTTCATGACGTCGGCCGGGTCGATGCGGGACACCCGGACGAGGGTGAAGATCGAACCCACGAGAGCGAGCAGGACCACACCGACCGCGCTGACGGCGAGGGTGGCGGGCTCGATGGCGATGGGGAGCCCGGCGGAGGCGCCCTGCACCGCCAGGAACGTGAGGAGCGCGCCGATCACCAGGCCGAGCCCGACGACGAGGGCGATCTGGAGGAGGAGGGCCCGGATCAGGTACCCGGTGGGCGCGCCCACCGCGCGCAGGACGGTGAGCACCGGGAGCTTCTGGACCGTGAGGATGAGGAAGAAGAACCCGATCACCACGGCCACGACGATGAAGGCCAGACCCAGGATCAACTGGAACGACGTCGAGACCGACGACACGCCTGGTGCCTGGTCGACCGCCTCGTCGCGGGTGAGGGCCTCCACCCCGTCGATCTGGTCGTTGATGCTCGCCGCCAGCTCCTCGGGCGAGACCCCATCCGCCGGAGTCAGGGCGATGACCGAAGGGAGCACGGCGGTGGCGTCGGGGTTCGCGGCCTGGCGCAGCTCGCGGTAGCCGTCGAAGGTGACCCACAGGGTGGCGGCGACCGAGAAGCGGCTGCGCTCGGTGAGCCCGACGATCGTCAGGGGAACCTGGCCGCTGACGCTGGTCACGGTGTCCCCCAACCCGAAGCCGGCAGCGGTGTCCTCGGTGCTGGCGACCGCCTCCGAGGGCGTCTCGGGCAGGCGGCCCTCGACGAGTCGGATCGGCTCACCCGGCCCGCCCGGCTGGAAACCGAAGACGGAGGCGTCAGTCTGCTCCCCGCCGGCGTCGACGGTCAGCGTCGCCTCGCCCAAGGGCGCGGCCTGGCCCACGCCCGCGACACCCGTGATAGAGGACTGCTGGGTCGGAAGGATCACGCTCGCAGCGACGTTCTTGCGGGCGTCCTCACTGAAGACCAGGACTGTTCCCGACTGGTTCTGGAGCGCTCCGGTGAAGCTGAGCAGGAGCGATCCGAGCAACGCCTGCTGGAACAGGATGAGGAAGACGAGAAGGCCCACCGCCGCGGAGAGCAGCCCGAACCGCACCTTCGCCCGCTGCACCTCTTTTCCTGCCAGCACGGGCCAACTTTAGCGCTAAATGTATGGATCCAACCCGGCCCGCCCGGCCCACCAGCGGAGGACCTGGTCGTGGTGCTGGTGCGGAAGGGCATGGGCGGCGGTGAGGGTCCGACCGGCAGCAGCGAGCAGGGAGGGACGAGCGGCGTCGTCGGCTCCGGGAACCTCGCGGAGGAGTGCAGCACCCTCGGCCCAGGCATCAGGGTCGAGGGGCAGCGGAACCTCGAGCAACTGCCGGGCTGGGAGCTTGAGGGCGTGGCGGGCCATGGCGGTGCCGGCCGAGCGCTCCGCCGCCCACGCCGTCACCGGCGGGGCCATGAGCGCCGCAGCCACCAGCCAGCGGCCCTCGGTGGTGTCGTGCTCGGGTTCGAGCACGACCGAGATGACCGGCACCGACGGCCACCACGACCCCGTGTCGTCGACCGCGACCTCCACGGTGCGGGTCTGGGTGGCGACCACCACCTTGGGCCGCAGTCGGGCATCGGCCCAGGCCGACAGGCGCCGGTCGCCATCGGGCGCAGCAGCCCGACGGCGCAACGACTCGACGTCGACCGCCGGTGCCCGCAGACGCCGGCCTGCGAACCGGGTGAGGTGCCGCCCCCACAGCACCCGCGCCGGCTCGACCAGCCCGGCGGTCACCAGCGCGGCGTGGCCTGGCGGCAGCTCGGGTGGCGGCGCGGCCGGGTC
>DATDIY010000346.1:0-6451 GCA_036520815.1 Acidimicrobiales bacterium | reverse complement strand
GTGACGTCGGCGTCGATGCGCAGCTCCTGGAGCCGACCTCGGACGTCCTCGAGCACCTGCATGAGGTAGAGGTCGCGCTCCGGGGAGCGGCTGGCGACCATGTGGTCGATCTCGGCGTAGCGCTTCGGGTGCAGCGACGCGAAGGAGAGGTCCTCGAGCTGCTGCTTGAGCTCCTGCATGCCGAGGCGGTGGGCCAGCGGCGCGTAGATGTCGAGAGTCTCCTGGGCCGTTCGCTCCTGCTTCCAGGCCGGCATGGCGGCGATGGTGCGCATGTTGTGGAGCCGGTCGGAGAGCTTGATGATCAGGACCCGCAGGTCCTTGGCCATGGCGACCAGCATCTTGCGAACCGTGGCGGCCTGCTGGGCCTCCTTGGAGTCGAACTTGATGCGGTCGAGCTTGGTGACCCCGTCGACGATGCGGGCCACCTCGGGACCGAAGTCCTCCTCGAGCTGCTCGAGGCTGGTGCCGGTGTCCTCCACCGCGTCGTGGAGGATGGCGGCGGCGATGGTGACGTCGTCGAGGCCGAGCTCGGCGCAGATCTTGGCCACCGCCACCGGATGGGTGACGTAGGGCTCGCCCGACTTGCGGGTCTGGCCCTGGTGCGCCCGGGCGGCGAGTTCATAGGCCTTTGTGATGAGCAGGGCCGACGACCGCGGGTGGTGCATCCGGAACGCGTCGAGCAGAGGGGCGAGCTCCTCCGACGGGGGCGCGCTGTGGCGTCGCCACGGCAGGACCCGGTCGACGGTCGCCACCGGGCTACTCCCCCGCTCCTGCGCCGGCGGACGCGTCGGCGTCAGCGAGGGCCTCGGCCGAGGCGTAGGTGGCCAGCGACTCCACCGGATGGCCCTCGATCTGGGCGCGCCCTCCGAGGAAGGCCAGCTCCAACACGAACCCGAAGCCGGCGACGGTGGCGCCGAGCTTCTCGACCAGCCGGGCCGTGGCCGCCGCCGTGCCGCCGGTGGCGAGCACGTCGTCGATGATCAGGACCTGCTCACCCGGACGCACGGCGTCGCGGTGGATCTCGAGGAGGTCGACGCCGTACTCGAGGACGTACTCCTCGCGCTCGATCTCGAACGGAAGCTTGCCCGCCTTGCGGACGGGAACGAACCCGGCGCCGAGTCGGTAGGCGACCGGCGCGGCGAACACGAAGCCCCGCGCCTCCACGCCCAGCACCCGGTCGACCCGTCGACCCGGCACGGTCGTCGCCTCGACGAGTCCGTCGATGACCGCTCCGAAACCGGCGGCGTCGTTCAGCAGCGGGGTGATGTCCTTGAACACCACCCCCGGCTGAGGCCAGTCCGGGATGTCGCGCACGAGGCTCATGACCCTTGCCTCGAGGTCAGGAGCGGGCGACATGACCCCACGGTACAGGCTCGGACCTCGGGCTCAGCCGACCAGGTCAGCGCTTGCGGGTCTTCTTCCGGGGCCTCGGGGGCACCGAACCGGCGGGGGCGCGCGAGGTCGTGGTGGTCGGCCTCGCGTACTTGGTCGGGCGTGGGGCGTCACCCGTGTCGGTGCCGACGTCATCGAGTGCTCCGGGGTCGGGCTCGTGGTGGGAGAGGTCCTCCACCTCGAGTAGGCGCTGGCCCGAGGGGCGCTCGGCCGGTCGCCCGACGTCGACGCCCTGAGCGGCGAGGCGCTCGCGGATCGCCCGGTTCTTCGGTTCCCGCTCCTTCAGCCACACGAGCACGGGCGCCGCCACACCGATCGACGAATAGGTGCCGGCCACCATGCCGACGAGCAGGGCGACGGAGAACTCCTCGAGGGTGACCGCCCCCATGATCCCGGCACCGACGACGAGCAGCGCCACCACCGGCAGGATCGAGATGATGCTGGTGTTCAGCGACCGCAGGAGCACCTGGTTCATCGACAGCGAGGTCATCTGGCCGTACGTCATGCGGCCGCTCATGCCGACGAGGCGCTGGTTCTCCTTGATCTTGTCGTCGACGACGATCGTGTCGTAGATCGAGTAGCCGAGGATCGTGAGGAAGGCGATCACCGTCCCCGGCGTCACCTCGAACTGGAACAGCGCGTAGACACCGACGCTGATGAGCACGTCGTGGAACACCGCGGCGATGGCCGCCACCGCCATGCGCCACTCCAGGCGGACGCTCAGGTACACCAGGATGGCGAGGAAGAACAGCACCAGCGCCCGCACCGCCGACTCGGTGATGTCGCTGCCCCACGACGCCCCGACGGTCGAGACGCTGACCTCGCCGACGTCGGTGCCGGCCAGCTCGGCGAGCGTCGCACGCACCTCGGCTTCGTGCTCGGGCGACGCTTCGGGCCCCTGCACCCGGAGGATGTCGCTGCCGACGGTCTGGATCTTGGCCGAGCCCTCGCCGACCGGCTCGAGCGCGTCACGCGCGTCGCTCTCCGAGACGCCGGGGGCCGACACCTCCCAGGAGACACCGCCCTCGAAGTCGATGCCGAGGTTCAGGCCCCGGAAGAACAGGGCGCCGACGCTGATCACCACCAGCAGGGCGGAGAGGGCGAGGGTGCGCTTCCACCACATGAGGAAGTCGATGCGGGTCTCGCCCCGAACGAGGCGGTTGAAGCCGCTCATCGCAGTGCTCCCGTCTTCGGCCGCGATGCGGGCGGCGGTCCGTCGCTCGGCGCCTCCCGGGGTGCCGGGATGCCGAGCCAGCCGAGGTGCCCGGCGAGGCGTGAGTGGGTGACGAGACGCACGCCGGGGCGCATGAAGGCCCACGAGCAGAGCAGGTCGAGCAGCGTGGACAGCGCCAGGTAGAAGGCGAAGCCTCGCACCGGCCCGACGGTGAGCCACCACAGCAGGGTGGCGCCGATCAACGAGGCGACGTCGGCCTTCACGATGGTGGAGAACGAGGAGCGGAACGCCTTGTCGGTGGCGCTGCGGATCGAGCGACCGTTGAGGACGTCTTCCTTGAGGTGCTCGTAGTAGACGACGTTCGAGTCGAGCGACACACCGATCGACACGATGATGCCGGTGATGCCGGCCAGGGTCAGCGCCAACCCGTTGTTGCTGCCGAGCCACGAGATGACCGACCAGAGCAGGGCACCCTCGACGGCCAGCTTGAGGATCGAGAGCACACCGAGGATCCGGTAGAAGGCGACCATGTAGATGGTCACGAGGATCAGCCCGACCAGCCCGGCGACGAGACCGGCGTGGAGGGCGTCGCGGCCGAGGGTGGCCGAGACGATCTGGGCCTGCTGCTGCTCGAGCTCCACCGGCAGGGCGCCGTACTTCAGCTTCAGCGCCACGTCCTTGGCCTCACTCTCGGTGAACGACCCCGAGATCTCGATCTGGTCGGCGGAGAAGACCGGCGCGTTGATGGTGGGCGCCGTGATCACCTTGCCGTCGAGCACCGCCGCGAGCTGGCCCGTCGGGCAGGTCGCCGCCTTTTGGAAGCACTGGGAGGCGATGGCGTTGAACTGGCCGATCCCGTCGTCGCCACCCTTGAACACCGGGCTGACCGTCCACTTCCCGTCGGGTCCGAGCGTGGCCCTAGCGGTGTCGAGGGCGTTCCCGGTGAGGCCGACCGGTCCGACGACGAGGACGGCGGTGAGCTCGCCATCCTCACAAAGGGGCACCTGGATCTCGGTGAGGCTCGTGTCGCTGAGGACGTCCGACGGTGTGCCCGTGGCGCAGGCGTCGGGTGAGAGCTTCGCCTCCGCCCCCGGCCGGCCCGCCACCGTGGTGCTCGTGGTGCCGGCATCGCCCTCGGCGGGGACCGAGGTCGTGGCCGTGGCCGTGTTGGGATCGACGGTCGTGGTGGCGGCGTTGGGATCCGCTGTGGTGGTCGGGGCGTTCGGATCGACGGTGGTCGTGGTGGAGGTGTCGGTGGTGTCCTCGTCGAGGAACGACGGGTCGAGCGACGTGAGCACGGGCCGGAACTGCAGCTCGGCGGTCTGGCCCACGAGGGCGATGGCGCGGTCCTTGTCCTTCACCCCGGGGATCTGGATGAGGATGTTGTCGCCCTGACGGGTGATCTCCGGCTCGGCTACGCCGAGGGCGTCGACGCGCTGGCGGATGATCGAGATGGCCTCGTCGATGGTGGAGCTGTCGACGGCGTTCTTGGGCTGCAGCACCACCGAGACGCCGCCCTGCAGGTCGAGGCCGAGCAGCGGCTTGTTGCCGGCCACGAGCGTGTAGAAGAGCGCCCCGGCGGCGATCGCCACGATGGCGATCAGCGAGCCGTAGCCCCGGAATCGCCTCATCGGTTCTCGCCATCGGGTCGATCGCTGTCGTCGTCCGCCGGATCGGTGTCGGGCCCGACGTCCTCCAGCGGCTCGATGACCTCGACCTCGTCGTCCTCGACCAGCTCGGCGTCCACGATCTCGTCGTCGAGGGGGGCGTCCTCGTCCGGCTCCAGCGGACCGAGGAGGGCGACGTCCTCACCCTCCACCACCTTGGCGGCGATGGCCCGGCGGGCCATCTTGACCTCGAGGCCCGGAGCCAGCTCGATGCGAACGATGTCGCCCTCGAGCTCCGTGATCACGCCGTAGAAACCCGACCCGGTCATGACCTCGTCACCGACGTCGAGAGAGGCAACCAGCTCCTGGTGACGACGCATCTCGCGCTGCTTCGGCCGGATCAGGAAGGCCCAGAAGAGGACGAACAGCAGGAGGATGAGGAGGAGTCCCATGGGCGCAACGATCGGTCGACGGATGTATGGCCGGACGGCAAACCCGGCCACAGTACCGCCGCGAGGCCCCTGGTGGCAGCCGCCCTGCCGCCCCGAGCCCGGGCCGATGGACGGGAGATGACGCTCAGGTGACCGGCTCGGCCCAGACGTCGGCGACCTGCGCTCGCAGAGAGGCGTAGCTGCCGTCGCCGACGGCGGCGCGGACGTCGTCGATCAGGCGGAGGAGCCAGTGGACGTTGTGCAGCGTCGTGAGGCGAGCGGCGGTCGGCTCGGAGACGGCGAGGAGGTGGCGCAGGTAGGCCCTCGACCAACGCTGACAGGCCGGGCACTCGCACCCCGGCTCCAGCGGTTCGGGATCGCGGGCGAAGCGGGCGTTGCGCAGGTTGAGCCGCCCGGTGGAGGTGAGGATGGTGCCGTGCCGGGCCAGGCGGGTGGGCAGCACGCAGTCGAACATGTCGACCCCGAGCGCCACCGCCTCGACGATGCTCACCGGGTCGCCGACCCCCATCAGGTAGCGAGGCCGGTCGACGGGGAGCACCTCGGTCGTCGCGGCCAGCGCCGGGAGCATCTCCTCACGGGTCTCGCCGACCGAGAGGCCGCCGATGCCGTACCCGTCGAAGCCGATCTCGACCGTGCGCTCGGCGCTCTCGGCGCGCAGGTCGACGTCGATCCCGCCCTGCACGATGCCGAACTGGGCCTGGGGTGAGCCCTCGGATCGGGCCGGCGCCTGGGCCGCTTTGGCCCGGCCCGCCCACAACGCCGACCGGTCGACGGCGGCCCGGATCACCTCGGGCGGCGACGGCAGCGGCGGGCACACGTCGAGCACCATCTGGATGTCGGCGCCGAGGGCCTGCTGCAACTCCACGCTGCCTTCCGGGGAGAGGTGGTGGGTGCTGCCGTCGTAGGTGCTCTTGAAGGTGGCGCCCTCGTCGGTGACCTTCGGTTCGAGGGAGAACACCTGGTAGCCGCCGGAGTCGGTGAGCAGGTGTCCCGACCAGTCGGCGAAGCCGTGCACGCCGCCCAGCTCGGCGACCACGTCAGCCCCGGGCCGCAGCATCAGGTGGTACGTGTTGGCCAGGATGATCTCGGCGCCGAGGTCCTCCAGGTCGGTGGAGGTCAGGGTGCGCACGGCGGCGCGGGTGCCGACCGGCATGAACACCGGCGTGCGGAACGTGCCTCGTGCCGTGGTCACGGTGCCCGTGCGGGCGGCGCCGTCGGTGGCGGTCACGTCCATCCGCAGCACCGGCTCGCCGGCGACCTCGGTCACGGCTGGACCCGCAGCGGGGACTGGACGACCTCTGTCATGAGCGCTCGACCCTACGGGACGAGTCGGGCGCGTTGACTCTGCGATGGGGCGGGCAGACGATGGCGGTGGCGGGATTGCCCATCGGTTTCCAACCGGAGGAGGCACCCATGCGCCACTGCCTCGTCGTCGCCCACCAGACCCTCGACAGCCCACGGCTGGCGGAGGCCATGCTCGAGGAGGCCAGCCGTGGGCCCTGCAGCTTCCACCTGGTCGTCCCCCTGCTGAACAAGGGCGACGGCCTGACGTGGACCGAGGCCGAGATCCGAACCACCGCGCGCGACCACCTCGACCAGGCCCTCGGTCGCTTCACCGCCCAGGGCTTCGCCATAGTCGGCGAGATCGGCTCCAGCACCAGCCCCGTCGACTCGGTCACCGACGTGCTGCTGCGCCACGGCCCGGACTTCTACGACCTCGTGATCGTCTCGACGCTGCCCCACGCCGTCTCCCGCTGGCTCCACATCGACGCCCCGAGTCGGATCGAGCGGGCCACCGGCCTCCCCGTCCGCCACGTCGAAGCACC
>DATDIY010000345.1:0-7431 GCA_036520815.1 Acidimicrobiales bacterium | reverse complement strand
GAAACGTCCGGACGTCCGGACGTTTCGCATACCAGAACGGGGTGGGTTTCTGGGGCGGTCAGGCGAGGGCGGCCTGGAAGGCGCGGGCCAGCTCGACCCGGTCGAACACGTTGTCGAGGCGGCCGACGATCGTTCCGTCAGCGCGGGCCACGAAGAGGCTCGGTTCGAAGGTGAGGCCGTAGGCCTCGACGACCGGGGCCAGCCCGCCTGCCGCCGGATCGCTGCCGTTCTTGGCCGGGTCGACGTAGACCTCCGCATGCACGACACGCACCTCGGGCTGGGCGGTCGCCTGTTCCATGACGAGGTCGAGCACGGGACCGCAGACCCCGGTCTGGCAGTACTGCGGCGTGCTGATCATCAGCGCGACCGGTCCGCCGCCTGCGAGCACGTCGGCGAGCGTGTGGTCGTGGAAGGGGCACTGCGGCGAACGGGTGCAGATCGGCGTGATGCCCTGTCCGTCCATGACCGTGGGGGTGGTGACGGGAACCATCGCCTGCCCGACCTGGCGGATGGGGGAGCCGCCGTTGTCCTCCACCCGGAAGCTCTGGCTGACCTCCTGACCGTCGAGCTCGCTCGTCACCGTCCAGTCGCCGGAACGCTCGAAGGTGGTCAACAGCGGGTAGTAGCCGATGGGGACCCCATCGGCGTGGCGGGCCAGCTCGATCGGCGCGCCGACGTCGCTGCCATCGAGGGCGAGCTGCACGGCCAACGTGTCGGGACCGTTGGGGTCCGGAGGACCTTCGGCCGTCGCCACGGCCAGCACCAGGCGCTGTGGCGTGCCCGCTTCGAGGTAGTCGCCGGTGTAGTTGAAGAAGCCGACGAGCTGGCGCCCGTCGAGGTCCTCGCTGAGGCTGAGCTGGTCGCCGTCGGACGAGCCGCTGTCGGAACCTCCACATGCGGACAGCAGCGTCGGTGCGCCGAGCGCCAGCGCCCCCAGTCCGCCGACCATGCCGGTCCGTCGGAGGAATGCGCGGCGGTCGAGTCGAGGGGACGGCAGTGCGGGGGACATCGTCCGTCGAACCTATCCTGCGGCCGATGTCGGACCTCATCGCCCCAACGAGCGGCTCCCCCGTCGTGGCCTTCACGGTCGACGGGCGCGATGTCGAGGTGCCCGACGACGGATCGTCACTGCTCGCCGTGCTCCGCGATCGACTCGGTGTGCGATCACCGAAGGACGGGTGCAGCCCCCAGGGGCAGTGCGGGTGTTGCACGGTGCTCGTCGATGGCGCTCCTCGGGTCTCGTGCGTGACCCCGGCCCGCCGCGTCGCCGGTCGGGTGATCACCACCGTCGACGGGCTGAGCGACGACGACCGCGAACGCTGGTCGGCGGCCTTCCTGGCCACCGGGGCCAGCCAGTGCGGCTTCTGCACCCCGGGGATCGTGTGTCGGCTCGAGGGACTGCGATCGAAGGGCACCGCGTCCGATGACCGGACCGCCGTCGACCGGGCTCTCGCCGCCCACCTCTGTCGGTGCACCGGTTGGCAGACCATTGGCGAGGCGTGGGCGGTGGCCACGGCGGGGGCGTCGGGCACCGCCGCGGCGCTCGGGCGCGATCGCGACCTCGACGCGGCCGCGGCCCGAGCCACCATCGAAGGTGGTGCGTCACAGCACGTGGGTGCAGAGGTGGTGCTCGGCGGTGGGGGGTTCGCCGACGACACCGCACCGCAGGACGCCCTCGTCGCCGTCCCCGACGGGGAGGGGGACTGGGTGGTCGCCGAGACGCTCACCGAGGCCCGGGCGGCGGCGGGCAAGGTCCAGGGTCGGCGCGGCACCGTCGAGCCCCGACCTCCGCTCGAGCTCCCCGAGGGCGACTGGGACCTGACGCTGAGAACGAGTTGGGTCGAGCCGGCCTATCTCGAGACCGACGCCGCCTGGTGTGTGCCGGGCGGGGAGCCGACGAGCCCGCTCGCCAACGGCGGCGCCTTCGGTGCCAAGGCCGCGTCGGTCGTCACCACCGTCGCCCGGGAGCTCGCCGACCGCCATGGTCGGCCGGTTCGGGTCCTGCTCTCGCGGGAGGACACGGTGCGGTTGGGGGCGAAGCGTCCTCCCGTCGCCGCCGGCCTGCGCCCTGACGGCACGGGAGTCATCCGGGTGGTGCGCACGCCGGGGATCGCCGACGCGATCCGATCGGTCGCGCCCGGACTCGTCGTGGAGGAGGTCGACGTCGTCGGTCCTCCGACCTCGGCGCAGCTCCGGGGCGCGGGCTGGGTCGAAGCCGCCGTGTTGACCGCGGCCACGGCCAACCGTCGCGCCGGCGTTCCGGAGGCGGAGGCCACCGTGGCCTCGCCCTCCGGTGCCGAGGCCCGTGCGTCGATCGGGCACGACGGCGTGGTGCGGGTCGAGGTGACCTGCGGGCCCGTGCTCGACCCGGTCGTGCTGCGCTCGTACGCCATCGGCGCCACCCACATGGCGCTCGGCTGGGTCACCAGCGAGGGCCTGGCCGTGGCCGAGGACGGCACGATCGGGGACCTCACCGTCCGCTCGTTCGGCGTCCTGCGCGCCGCGGACACACCGTTCGTGGAGGTGTCGCTCCGAGAAGGTCATGGTGAGCCGGTGAACGGTTCCGACGCCGTCTTCGCGGCGGTGGCGGCAGCGGCTTGGGCGAGCCAGGGTTGGCCGACCGACTGGCCGACCGGGAGGCTGGTGGCACCGGTCGCTGTGCCACAGTGAGGGAATGAGCGCACCCGTCGGGCCGTACACGCCGATCGTCCGCGCCGGTGACCTCCTCGTGGCGTCGGGCCAGCTCGGCCTCCGCGACGGCCAGATGGTGGCCGGCGGTGTGGTCGCCGAGACCTCCCAGGCCATCGCCAACCTGGCGGCCTTGCTCGAAGGCGAAGGTGCGTCGCTCGACGACGTGGTCAAGACCACGGTGTTCCTGCGGCACATGCGTGACTTCACGATCATGAACGAGGCCTACGTCGACGCCTTCGGCGACCACCGTCCGGCCCGCAGCGCGTTCGCGGTGGCCGAGCTGCCCATGGTCGCGTTGGTGGAGATCGAGGCTTGGGCCTACGCCCCGATCGACCGGTAGGGTGAGGTCGTGCCCGGCGTCGTCATCATCCTGCTCGTGTTGGTCGTGGCCTTCCCCGTCGTGTTCCTCGTGAGCATGTCGGTGGTCGCCGGTCTGCTGGGGTGGGCGGTCAAGGACGAGGTCGACGAGGCCTACGCCGGCACCGAGGACCTCGCCATCTCGCAGCCCTGACGCACCGTCGTCGGTTGGTCAACTCGGCGTAAGGCACTGTTTCGCGAACAGACCATCGACGCGGCGTGCGAATCCCGCTAGCGTTCCCGGCACCAGAAGGTGCAGGGAAGGTTGTCCGACCCCGCAGTTACAGAAAGGGGTGTCGGAGTGGCCTCCGGTACCGTGAAGTGGTTCAACGCCGAAAAAGGCTATGGGTTCATCTCCCGCGAGGGTGGCCCCGATGTGTTCGTGCATTACAGCGCGATCTCGGGGAGCGGCTACCGCTCCCTCGAAGAGGGCCAGGCCGTGGAGTTCGAGGTGACCTCGGGCCCGAAGGGTGATCAGGCGCAGGACGTCCGCCCGGTCTGATTTCGACCAGCCAGAACAACGTGTGAGGCCGCCCGTCAGGGCGGCCTCTCCGCGTGCGGCGAGGTCGCGGAACCCTTGCGGTCGCGGCGTCGTCCAACCTCTCGTGCGGATCCGAATCGTCGTGGTCGCCCTCCTGCTCGTGGTCGTGGCCGCCTGCGGTTCCTCGTCGGGGGAGGACTCGTCGGGGCCTCCGCCGGAACCAGCGGCTCTCGTCGAGCTGTGGCTCAGCGCGACTCGCGTGCCGCCGGGCGACGTCGAGCTCGTCGCCATGCTGACCGAGCGCGAGCCGGTCGACGCCACGTTCGGGGTGGGAGCCCATGTCGAGCGCTGGGTGGACGGGTCATGGGTGGCATACGGCAGCCTCGTCATGTGCCTCGACCACTGGTTCTGCACCGCGGAGATCCAACCGCCGAGCGAACAGGTGGGTGGACCGGACATCGGTCTCGGTGCGACTCCCGAGTACCCGGGCTCGCCGGAGCGCTTCCGCACCGCGGGGCTCGAGGAGGGCTGGTACCGGATCACCCACGTCGCCAACGAGGGCACGGTGGCGTCCGGCGTGTTCGAGGTCTCCGACGAGGCGCCGCGGCCGGCTCCACTCCCAGCGGTCGACGTCGTGAGCATCTCGGTTCAGCCTGCGCTGATCCCGTCGGCGGGCCGCACCGTGATGCTCTACCCGCTGGTCCCACCGGTGAACGGCCGGCGCTCGGGGGCCGACGTCGAGGCGGTGGTCGACGGCCTGTCGGAGAGCGCCACCCTCGAGCGGTGGGACGGTGCCGGCTGGGCCGTCGCCGGCGGGCCCATGCCCATACGGCCTGATCCGCAGGGTCCGCAGTCGGTTCTCGTCGACCTGCCGGCGTTGCCCGACGGGGCGTACCGGGTGGTGGCGACCGGCTCGGGCGGCCCCTACGTCGGGCCGTTCTGGGTCGACTCCTCGCTCCCGTAGCAGTCGGGTGCCGGGCCTGACCGGACCGGAGTGCTCAGAGGCTCCAGCGGGACTGGCCGAAGCGGTAGCCGACGCTGCGCACGGTCTGGATGAGACCGGCGTGGTGTTCGCCGAGCTTGGCGCGCAGCCGGCGGATGTGGACGTCGACGGTGCGGGCACCGCCGTAGTACTCGTAGCCCCACACCCGGCTGAGCAGCGTCTCGCGGGTGAACACCTTGCCCGGGTGCGACGAGAGGAACTTCAGCAGCTCGTACTCCATGTAGGTGAGATCGAGCGGCTTGCCGGAGATGGCGGCCTGGTACGTCTCGAGGTTGAGCACCAGCTCGCCGTACTCGATCAGCTCCGGCCGGGTGCCCCGTCCCGTGCGCCAGAACAGGTGCTTCAGGCGCGCTTCGAGCTCGCGAGGGTGGAACGGCGCCAGGCAGAAGTCGTCGAAGAGGTCGTCGCGAAGCTCGAGGTCGCCGAGCTGGGTGCCGCTCACCAGCAGCAGCACCGGCTCCAGCGGGGCGTCGCGCTTGCGCAGGGCGCGACACAACGCGAAGGCCCGCTCCGGCTCGACGTGGGCGCACACGATGGCTCCGGCCCAGCCGTCGTCGGGTTCGAGCCGGGCCGCGGTGGCCTCGTCGGTGGCCGCCTTCCACGGATACCCGGCGAGGTCGAGGGCCTGCGCGAGCTCGGGCGGGACGGGGTCAGGGAAGAGAAGGATCGGTTCCATCTCGGCTCACCAGGTCGGCAGGTACCGGTCGAGCTCGAACTGGGTGACCTGGGTCTTGTAGTCGAACCACTCCGAGCGCTTGTTCCTCAGGAACCATTCGAAGATGTGCTCCCCGAGGGCTTCAGCGACGAGCTCGGAGCCCTCCATGACGTCGAGGGCGTCGGAGAGGGACTGGGGGAGCGGCCGGATGCCTTCGGCGGCACGTTCCTCGGGCGTCATCTCGAAGATGTTCGCCGTGGACTCGGGCGGGAGGTCGTAGTTCTCCTCGATGCCCTTGAGGCCCGCCGCCAGCATCACCGAGTAGGCGAGATAGGGATTGCAGGCCGGGTCGGGAGCTCGATACTCGATACGGGTCGACGACTGCTTGCCCCGCTTGGTGACCGGAACGCGTACCAACGCCGACTCGTTGTTGCGGGCCCAGGTGACGTACACGGGGGCCTCGTAGCCGGCGATGAGGCGCTTGTAGGAGTTCACCAGCTGGTTGGTCACGGCGGTGATCTCGTGGCTGTGGTGCAGCAGGCCGGCGATGAACCCGCGAGCCACCTTCGACAGGCCGTAGGGGTCGCCGGACTCGTGGAAGGCGTTCTCGTCGCCTTCGAACAGCGACATGTGGGTGTGCATGCCCGACCCCTGCACCCCGGCGAGGGGCTTGGGCATGAACGTGGCGAACGCCCCCTGCTCGACGGCGATCTCCTTCACGACCAACCGGAAGGTCATCACGTTGTCGGCCATCGTGAGGGCGTCGGTGTAGCGCAGGTCGATCTCGTGCTGGCTCGGGGCGTCCTCGTGGAAGGAGTACTCCACTGGGATGCCCATGTTCTCCAGCACGAGCAGCGTGCGCTTGCGGAGGTCGCTGGCCACGTCGGCGGTGGTGAGATCGAAGTAACCGCCAGTGTCGAGCGGGACGAGCGGCTTCTTCGAGTCGCCGTTGGCGAAGTAGAAGAACTCCATCTGCGGGGCGACCATGAACGAGAAGCCCCGCTCGTGGGCCTTGTCGAGATTGCGCTTGAGGACCTGGCGGGGGTCGCCCTCGAACGGAGAGCCGTCGGGCCGCTCGATGTCGCAGAACATCCGGGCCGAGATCTCGCTGTCGGATGCGCTGGAGCCCCACGGGAGCAGCTCGAAGGTGTTGGGATCGGGGCGGGCCAGCGCGTCGCTCTCCTGGACCCGGCTGAACCCGTCGATGGCCGAGCCGTCGAAGTGCATGCCTTCCTCGAAGGCGTTCTCGAGCTCGGCGGGAGAGATGGCGACGGACTTGAGCTGACCCAGGACATCGGTGAACCAGAGGCGGATGAGTCGCACCCCTCGCTCCTCGACGGTCCTCAGCACATAGTCCTGCTGGCGTTCCATGGGATGAATCCTTCCACAGGACGCGGCGGTTCCCTCCGGCTGTCCCCCCTTGCAAAGATCCGGTTCACCGTCCGTTCACAATGGGGCAACAGGTGAGAAAACCCTCGCTGGCACGCTGCCACCGGCTCACAACCGGACGTGGCGCATGGCCCCCGGTAGTGTCCACCGTCGATCCGCGGTGAAACCGATCTCTCGGCACCGCACTCCCAGCAGGAGGCAACGTGCCGGAACGCACACCCGAAGAAGTGCTCGCCCTGGTGAAGGACGAAGGTTGCGAGTTCGTCGACCTTCGCTTCTCGGACCTGCCGGGCATCATGCAGCACGTCACCATCCCCGCCCACGTGCTGAGCGAGGACCACTTCACCGACGGCCACGGCTTCGACGGCTCCTCGGTGCGTGGGTTCCAGGAGATCCAGGAATCCGACATGGTCCTGATCACCGACCCCAACACGGTCTACATCGACCCGTTCATGAAGCGGAAGACGGCGGTCATCCACTGCTTCGTCGCCGATCCGGTCACCGGCGAGAGCTACAGCCGTGATCCGCGCTACGTCGCTCAGAAGGCCGAGGCCTACCTCAAGTCGACCGGCATCGCCGACACCGCCTACATGGGCCCCGAGGCGGAGTTCTTCATCTTCGACGACGTGCGCTTCGACACGAAGCCGAACGGCTCGTTCTACGAGGTCAACTCGATCGAGGGCCAGTGGAACACGGGCGCCGAGGAGCCGGGCGGCAACCTCTCCTACAAGCCCCGCACCAAGCAGGGCTACTTCCCGGTGCCGCCGATGGACCACTACCAGGACATGCGCTCCGACATGGCGGTCGCGCTGCACGACGTGGGCATCGAGACCGAGCTGCACCACCACGAGGTCG
>DATDIY010000344.1:0-2344 GCA_036520815.1 Acidimicrobiales bacterium | reverse complement strand
AGCACCGCGCTGGCGGGCGGGCTCGGGGTCGCGGTGGCGACGCTCGGCTACATGTTCCTCGTCGGACGGATCATGGCATCGAGCTTCATCCTGAACGCGGTGATCTTCGACCGCATCGGCACCATCTCGGAGCTGGTCTTCGCGCTGCCGGGTCTGCGTCGGTTGCCCCGTCGCTTCCCCCGCATCTCCCGCTACTTCGATCTCGACCACACCCGGGAGACCTGACCGGTACCGAGCCACGCCGAACCCATCGGATCCGCCAACCGCCGTCTCGGGCAAGCTCGGGGGATGGTGCGGGTGCACGTCGTCGTGTCTGGTCGGGTGCAGGGGGTCTGGTACCGCGAGTCGTGCCGTCAGCAGGCGGTGGCGTCAGGCGTCAGCGGCTGGGTGCGCAACCGCGCCGACGGCAGGGTCGAAGCCGCTCTCGAGGGCGAGCGCGAGGCGGTCGACGCCGTGCTGCGGTGGATGGCCGAAGGGCCTCCGCTCGCCGAGGTGACGTCGGTGGCAACCACCGATGAGCTGGTCGTCGGCGAAGTCGGATTCCGCACCCGCTGAAACCTTCCTGCTCGTTGCCGGCAGAGCGTTCGGGGCGCCCTTCTCCCACGAGGCAAGCGGCGAATTTCCCGGCGCCCGTATCGGTTTGACGTTCGACGGCGATGATCCCGGAGTCCGCTGCACCGGCGCTCTCCCGCCGTCGCGCTGGTGCAGCGGCCACTTCTCGTCGACGCTCGGGCCCGCCCCCAGGGGCGCGCCTTCGTGGACAGCTGCGCCGCCTCGTCGCCGCCTCGCCCGGTACCGCGGTAGACAGGCCCGGAGACGCCATGGCCGACGACGCGCAACACCTGATCTTCGACGCCGACGACACGTTGTGGGAGAACAACGTGTTCTTCGAGCGGGCGATCGACGACTTCATCGAGTGGGTCGACCACCCCACCCTCGACCCGGTCGCGATCCGCCACATCCTGTTGGACATCGAGCGGGCCAACGCCGCCGCCCACGGCTACGGCAGCAAGGTGTTCCTGCGGAGCCTGCACGACTGCTTCGAGCACCTGGCCGAGCGGCCGGCCGACGATGCCGCCGTGGAGAGCATCGCCCGGCTCACCGTCCGTCTCGCCGCCCACGACGTCGAGCTGATGCCCGAGGTGGACGCCACTCTCGCCGAGCTCGGTCGCCGCCACGACCTGCTGCTGCTCACGAAGGGCGACCCCGACGAGCAGCGGCGCAAGATCGAGTCCTCCGGCCTGGGCCACCACTTCCGCCGGGCGGTCGTGGTGGCCGAGAAGGAGCCAGCGGTCTACGAGGGCCTGGCCCGCGAGGAGGCCCTCGACCCGGGCCGCACCTGGATGATCGGCAACTCCATCAAGTCCGACGTCAACCCTGCGCTGGCCGTGGGCCTCGGCGCGGTGTTCATCCCCCACACCCACACCTGGGCCCTGGAACATGCCGAGTTGATCGTTGGCGCCGAGCGCTTGTTGCAGATCGAGCGCTTCGGCGAGCTCACCCTGCACTTCTGAGACGCCGTCCGAGCCCGCGGCAGTCCTCTAGGGTCGGCGACCATGACGATCTCGAATGGTGACAAGGTCCCTGACGTCGACGTGTTCCTGATGGGGGAGGAGGGGCCGGGCAAGGCCACCTCGGGCGAGATCCTGGGGTCGGGCCGGGTCGTGCTGTTCGCCGTCCCCGGGGCGTTCACCCCCGGGTGCTCCAAGGTCCACCTGCCCGGCTTCGTGCAGGGGATCGGCGATCTCAAGGGCAAGGGCGTCGACACGATCGTGTGCACCTCGGTCAACGACGTCTACGTGATGGACGCCTGGGCCAAGGACCAGGGCGTGGGCGATGACATCGTGATGATGGCCGACGGCAGCGGCGTCTTCGCCGAAGCGGTCGGCATGGTCATGGACCGGACCGGCTTCGGCATGGGCCTGCGCTCCAAGCGCTACGCCGCCATCGTCGAGGACGGCGTCGTGCAGAACATCGTGGTCGACGACGCCGGCGTCGAGCTCAGCTCGTGCTCGAACGTCCTCGGGATGCTCTGAGCTCGTCGAGCAATGGTCGTTGACCCTCGAGGATGCGCTGTGACGCCTCCTCGAGGCTGAACCACTCGGCTCGGTCGACCTCCGGGAACTCCTGGAGGCGACCGGACCGCGGTGGCCACTCGATGGTGAACGTGTTGCTCTCGATCGCCGCCGGATCGAGGTCACCCTCGATCGCCCAGGCCACGACGCGCTTGCCGCCCTTCTGACGGACTTCACCGAGGGCGACCGCGTCGCCTGTGGGTGGGGGCTGGCCCAGCTCCTCGGTGAACTCGCGGCGAGCGGCGCGGAGCGGTTCCTCGTCGCCGTCG
>DATDIY010000343.1:0-2045 GCA_036520815.1 Acidimicrobiales bacterium | reverse complement strand
GCGCCTCGGGCCATGTTGGCGAACTTCGTGTAGTGGTCGAGGAACGCCAGGCGCACCATGCCGGTGGGCCCGTTTCGGTGCTTGCTCACCAGGATCTCGGCCGTGCCGCGGTCGGGTGAGTCCGGGTTGTAGACGTCGTCGCGGTAGATGAACATCACCACGTCCGCGTCCTGCTCGATGGATCCGCTTTCACGGAGGTCGGCGAGCATGGGGCGCTTGTCGGAGCGCGTCTCCAGTTGGCGGGAGAGCTGCGACAGCGCGATCACCGGGCACTCGAGCTCGCGGGCGAGGATCTTGAGTCCGCGGGAGATCTCCGACACCTCGACCTGGCGGTTCTCGGCGTTGGAGCGGCCGGTCATCAGCTGGAGGTAGTCGACGACCACCAGGCCGAGATCGCCGAGGCGGCTCTTGAGCCGGCGGGCCTTCGACCGGATCTCCATGATCGTGAGGTTCGGGTTGTCGTCGATCCACACCGGCGCCTCGGCCAGGCGGCCGGTGGCGTGGGCGATCTTGCCCCAGTCGGACTCGCTGAGGTTGCCGTTGCGCACCTTCTTCGAGTCGACCCGGGCCTCGGAGCACAGGAGCCGCTGGGTGAGCTCGAGCTGGCCCATCTCGAGCGAGAAGATCAGCACCGGGCGCTGCCCCTCGATGGCGGCCTGTGACGCCACGCCCAGGGCGAGGGCGGTCTTGCCCATCGACGGGCGGGCCCCGACCACGTAGAGGGCGTTGGGCTGCAGGCCCGACAGGAGCTCGTCGAGATCGAGGAAGCCGGTGGGCAGCCCGGTGATGGCGTCGCCCTTGTCGTAGAGCGCCTCGAGGCGATCGAGGTTGGCGTTCAACAGGTCGTGGATCGGCGCCATGGTGTCGGTGACACGGCGCTGGGCGACCTCGAACACGAGCGACTCGGCCTGGTCGACCGTCTTGGTGACGTCGTCGGGCAGGTCGTAGCTCATCTCGGCGATCTCGCCGGCGACGCCGATGAGGCGGCGCAGGAGGGCGTGCTCCTCGATGATGCGGGCGTAGCGGCTGGCGTTGGAGATGGCCGGCGTGGCCGCCTGCAGCGTGACCAGCGCGGCCGGACCGCCGACGGCGTCGAGGAGCCCGGCACGCCGCAACTCGTCGGCGACGGTGACCGGATCGGCCGGTTCGCCGGCGGCCGACAACGAGGTGATGGCCTCGAAGATGTGGCCGTGGGCCGGCTTGTAGAAGTCGTCCGCGCTCAGCACCTCGGACGCCACCGCGATGGCGTCCTTCGATAGCAGCATCGCGCCGAGCAACGACTCCTCGGCCTGGAGGTTGTGCGGCGGAACTCGGCCGGCGTCGCTACGACGCGGGCCCATACCGGCGGGTGGGGAAAGGGCATCCGTGGGGGAACTCATGAGACGTTCACCCTCCCCCACTTGACCTGGGGATCGTAAGGGGAGTTAACCCCCAATTTTCCGGGGATTTCCCTGGGGATGACGTGTGGATGACGCCGCAGACCTGTGGGCGACGCACCGCACGAGCTCGCACGGGTTCGGCCGACACCATGCGGAGCGAGCGTACGAACCGACGCCACCCGTTTGGTGGATGCCCGATCGCGTGTCATGCCCTACAGCATGACGACGAGGTGTGACAGCGGCGCCGCGAGACCGCCGCCGGTGACGGGTCAGAGCGCGGCGACCTCGAGGGTGATGACGAACTCGACGTCGGCGTGCAGCTTCGCCGGCACGGTGTGGGTGCCGAGCGACTTGATCGGCTCGTCGATGTGCAGCGTGCGGCGATCGAGCAGCACACCGGTCTGCGCCTCGACGGCGTCGACGACGTCGGCGGCCGTGACCGAACCGAAGAGCCGGCCCTCGGCGCCTGCTTTGGCGCTGACGTTGATCACCTGGGGCACCAGGACCTTGGCGACCTCTTCGGCTGCCGAGCGATCGGCTGCATCGCGCACATCACGCGAGCGGCGCATGGCCGATGCCTGGGATTCGACGCCCTTCGACGCCTTCATGGCCAAGCCGCGGGGGACGAGGAAGTTCCGTGCGTAGCCGTCGGTGACGTCGACGAGG
>DATDIY010000342.1:0-11554 GCA_036520815.1 Acidimicrobiales bacterium | reverse complement strand
GCGCTCCATCTCCTCGGGGGGGACGTCCTCGACGTGGCGGCCGATGCCCCAGGTGTGGCCGAACGGGTCTCGGAGCCGCCCGCCCTCGTCGCCGTAGAACTGCTTCTCGTAGGGGAAGACGACCTCGGCACCGGCGGCCACTGCTCGCTCCCAGATCTCGGGGGCGTCGTCGCTGTAGATGAACAACGCCATCGTCGAGCCTCCGAGAGAGCGCGGCGACTGGGTCGGCCCGTCGGGCCACTCGTCGGCGAGCATGACCACCGAACCGGCGATCTCGATCTCGGCGTGTCCGACCATCCCGTCGGGCCCGGTCATCCTCGGCTCGATCTCGGTGGCACCGAAGGCCTCCTTGTAGAAGTCGATGGCTTCCGCGCACGGCGTCACCACCATCGACGGAGTGACGGCGCGCAGGTTCTCGGGGATCGGCGAGACGGTCATGCGCCGATGCTGGGTCGCTCGCGAGGGGTCGTCAAGGGGCGCGCGGCCGCGGCGGGGACCGGCCGAGACTCGAACAGGTGCGCGTGAGAAATGTGTCGCTCATGTTGCACTTTGACGATTCGCCTGCAACCCTTCCGCAACAATGTTCACGGACCGTAGTCAACCCACCCCTCCTCGCCGGCTCCGGCGCAGGCTTGTGCTTGCGTTCACAGCACTCGTCCTGCTGCTCGCGCTCGAGGCGCCCTCGGCGAGCGCAGCCGCTCGTCCCCGGGCCGAGCGCCAGGTGTCCGAGCCCTCCTCGCAGGTGAAGGACGCCACCCGCCAGCTGTGGTCCGCGCTCCAGCAGCGCCGGCAGGCCGAAGAGGCTCAGGAGCTCGAGAGCTACCTCACCGCGCTGGCCGCCCAGGCCGAGCAGGACCGCATCACCCCGGTGCTCGACGCCGGCCGCGCCAAGATCGGCAGCCCGTACCGCCGGGGCGGGTCCGGGCCCGGCGTCTTCGACTGCTCGGGGTTCACCCGGTGGGCGTGGCAGGCTGCCGGCGTGGAGCTCCCCCACTACAGCGGCGCCCAGTGGGCCCAGAGCCAGCGCATCTCGATCGACGAGCTGAAGCCGGGCGACCTCGTCTTCTACTGGGGCCGGGGTGGGGGCGATCCCAGCCATGTCGCCCTCTACGTCGGCGACGGCCAGATCCTTCACGCTCCCGGCTCCGGCCGCTCGGTCCGCTACGACAGCATCTGGTACTGGAACGGCGCCAAGGTCGCCGCCGGCCGGGTGGGCTGACCCCCGTGGCGCTCGAGGTCGTCGAACGGCCCGCCGACGGTCCGACCGAGCGCATCCTCCTGCTGCTTCCCGGGTTCTGCGACGAACCCTCCACCTGGACCGATCGCCTCGACCACGTCGATCCCGACCGCCGTTGGCACGTGGCCGTCCCCCGACCCCCGGTCCAGACCCGCGGAGGACCCGGCTGGTACCGGGTGAGCGCGGACGGGCCCAACCAGACCGAGCTCTCCGAGAGCATCGTCGCCCTCGCCGAACTGGTGAGCTCGCTGCTCGAGCAGCACTCCCTCACCGAGGACGACCTCGTCGTGGTCGGCTTCTCCCAGGGTGGCGCCACCTCGCTGGCCACCCTGCTCGACCCCGCCGTCGGCATCCGCCCCCGGGCCCTCGGGGTGCTCGCCGGCTACCTGCCCCACCGCGAGGACGACCTCGATCCCTCGCTCGCCGCCGGGATGCCCGTCCTGTTCGTCCACGGCAGCGACGACGAGATGATGGACATCGTCCGGGGTCGCAGCGCGGCACGCGCCCTCGACCGGGCCGGCGCAGTCGTCACCTGGACCGAGGTCGAGAGCCGCCACCGCCTCGGTCCCCCGCTCGTCGACCCGCTGCGCATCTGGCTCGACGCCGTGGCCGCCGGCGCGGTGCCGTCCGACCCGCCGACCTGACTGCGGGCTGCTCGCCACAATCCAGCGCGGGGTCAGTGCAGGGACCAGGGGGCCGACGCGCCCGAACGCCAGCGATCGAGGCGCACCTCGGCCTCCCGCTCGGCCCGCTCGGACGCCCCGCGGTTGGCGACCGCCCAGGCCGTGACCCACAGCTCGTAGGCCTCGACCAGGACCTCGAGTCCCGGCCAGCCCCGGGGATCGGCGCCGTACCCGGTGAGCACCTGCTCGAGGGCGGCGGGGTCGACGCCGTAGCGCCTCACCGCGACGACCGACGGCGCGAGGTCGGCCGACGCCGGACCCCGACCGGCCAGCTCGAGGTCGGCCAGCACCGGTCCGGACCGGCCGGGCACCACGTTGCCCCGGTGGAGGTCGCCGTGGACGAGCGCAGCGCCGAGCGGATCGTCGTCGGGGGCCGGCCACGCAGCCGCCACCCGGTCGACGACCTCATCGAGTCGAGCCAGGTCGTCGTCGCTCGTGTGGCCGAGCACAGCGGCCCGGGCGAGCTCGGCGCGCACCGCCGCCAGCGGGTCGTGGACCGGCACCGCCGAGCCGGCACCGGCGACGGCGCCCAGGCCCCGGGTGCGGTCGTGCAGGTTGCGGGCGGTGCGTCCGAGATCGGCCGGGGTCACGGCCGGCCCCACCGGCGGTTCCCACGCCCACACCGTGACCGGCCCCGCCCCGGTCGGAACGGGCTGTTCGGGGGGACCCGTGATGCGGACAGCCGGCACCCCGTGGTCGGCCAGCAGCTCCGCCACCCGCACCTGACGACGGGCGTCGCCCTCCCGGGCCGGCTCGTCGACACGGGCCAGCGCCGGCACCGCGGGCAGCCCCACCAGCACCGCCGATCCCGCCCGCCAGACCCCTGCACCGTCGGGGTCGAGCCGGTTGGCGACTGCCACGTCGAGCACGGCGGCGAGGGCAGCCGACTGGCGGACGTCGCGCGGCGCGTGCAGCGGCTCCGGGCGGGCGCCCGGCCCGCCACCTGCCACTGGAACGTCGTCGCCCACGCCCCATCCTCCCAGACCGTCGCCTCGATCTGACCCGACCGCGCGCTCGGGGCAAGGATGGCGGACGCATGAGCACCGACAGCCCTGACGTCGCGCCCGCCTCCGACGCCGATCCCGACACCCTTCCGGCCACTCCCGAGCGGACCGACATCTACGCCAGGATCCGTCGAGCCGCCCCCTTGTTGGTGGTGCTGTTCTGCGCCGGGCTCCTGGTGGTGATGGCGGTCCTGCGACCGTTCCCCGACCCGGGAGCCGAGCCCGAGCTGCGTGACGCCCTCGTCGGCGCCGATGCCGACCCGACGGGCGCCTACGTGGTGATCGACAACTCCGGCGGCAGCGACACCCTGCTCGGAGCGACGAGCCCGGCGGCCGAGCAGGTCGAGCTCCAGCAGCGCCAGGGGGCGACCGACACCGACCCCGGGGTCCTGGTGACGGTGGAGGAACTGCCGATCCGCGGCTACGAGGAGACCCGCCTCCAGCCCGGCGGTGACCAGATCCTGCTCGACGGGCTGGTCCGTCCGTTGACCGCCGGGGACAGGGTGGAGCTCACCCTCGACTTCGAGCGGGCCGGCACGGTGACCGTCGAGGCCGAGGTGCAGACCTACGAGGAGATCGCCCGGGTCCTGCTGCCGCCCCGCCTGGTCATTCCGTCATCCACGGTTCCCTCGACCAGCCCCACCACGGCTCCGTCGACCCCGTAAACCCCGCTGACAGGCATCCGACAGGCATGATGTCGGCCGTGCCGGCGCCCTCGTTCCCTCGCATCCCGCCGCGCCTGGCGACGGCGCTGCTGGCCGTCGGCGGAGGCCTGTGCCTGGCCGCCTCGGTACCGCCGTGGGGATGGTGGCCGCTCGCCTTCGTCGGCGTCGCGGTCTGGGACCGCCTGTTGGCCTCGACGCCAGCCAAGGGCCGGTTCCTCCGGTCCTGGTTGCTCGGCGCGGCCTGGCTCGCTCCGGCGATGCTCTGGATGTACGACCTGACCCCGGTGGGGTACCCGATCGCCGTCGCCGTGTTCGGCGCCTATGTGGGGGTGGCCGGCCTGGCGGTGCCGGGCGGCTCGGACCGCTCGTGGGTGCGCTGGCTCGCCGTGCCCGGCGCCTTCACCCTCGCCGAAGCCGCCCGGTGGACGTTCCCGTTCGGCGGGGTGCCTCTGGCGACGACGGCCATGAGCCAGGCCGCCGCACCGTTGGGACAGATCGCCCGGATCGGATGTGCCATCGGCGTGGTGTTCGTGGTCGGTGTGGTCGGCGTCGCCCTCTCGGCCGCCTGGGAGCGCAACTGGCGGGTGGCCGTCGGTTCCCTCGCCGGGGTGGCCGTGCTCCTCGGCGTCGCCGTCCTGGCTCCCGACGGGCGATCGGTGGGCTCGATCGAGGTGGCGCTGGTGCAGGGCGGAGGGGAACAGGGCACCCGGGCCGAGGACACCGACCCCCGGGTCGTGTTCGAGCGACACCTGGAGGCGAGCGGCCGCATCGTCCCGCCGGTCGACCTGGTGGTGTGGCCCGAGAACGTGGTCGACGTCGAAGGTCCGGTCGGGTCGACGAAGGAGGGCCGGGAGCTCTCCGAGCTGGCCCGCGAGCTCGACACCACCCTCGTCGTCGGGGTGACCGAGGGGGTCGACTCGGAGTCGTTCGTGAACGCGTCGGTGGTCTACCTGCCTGACGGCTCGCAGGGCGACCGCTACGAGAAGGTGCGGCGGGTGCCGTTCGGGGAGTACGTGCCACTGCGCGGTCTGATCGAGGGGATCGCCGGCGACCAGAGCGGCCTCCCCCTGCGCGATGCGGTGGCGGGCACCGGCCCGGCGGTGCTCGACACCCCGGTCGGGACGATGGGCGTGGCGATCTCCTGGGAGGTGTTCTTCACCAATCGGGCCCGCGACGCCGCCCTTCACGGCGGCCAGATCCTGCTGAACCCGACCAACGGGTCGAGCTACTGGCTCACCCAGGTGCAGACCCAGCAGATCGCCTCGAGCCGGTTGCGGGCGATCGAGACCGGCCGGTGGGTGCTCCAAGCGGCACCCACCGGGTTCAGCGCCATCGTCGACCCCGATGGTCGGGTGCTGGCCCGCACCTCGATCTCTGAGCAGGCGGTGCTGCAGGACGTCGTGGAACGGCGCGAGGGCGACACCGTCGCCACCGCGATCGGGCCGTTGCCGGTGATCGTGCTGTCCGCCCTCTCCGTCGGGGCGGCCTGGTGGCTGGCCTCCGGTCGGGCCCGGCTCCGGGCCCGACGAGCACCCTCACCTGACCCTCGCTGACCGGGTCCACCGACGTCCCCGCCGGCGAGAACTGCCTGTGACGACCGGCCTGGGGCTCAACGAAGAGCCCTCGCGTGCCGATGGTGAAGGCTCACGCCGTACGACGGAGGAGCGCGACACCTGATGGACTGGCGACCGGAGGCGGGCATCGACGTCGCGAGTCCCCGATCGATGGAGGACCTCGGCGTCCCCGAGGCCCTGGTGCACGACATCGTGCTGCGCCAGGCCGTGGCCATGGGCCGGACCTCGATCACCCTTCTGAGCAGCAAGCTGGCCCTCAGCCCCGGTCTGATGACCAAGGTCGTCGAGGACCTCCGGGACCTGCAGTTCCTCGAGGTGCAGGGCATGGACGGCCGCGACTACCGGCTCGCTGCCACGGGCCCCGGACGCCAACAGGCCAACGACCGGATGCAGCTGTCGCGCTACGTCGGGCCCGTACCCGTCAGCCTGGCCCAGTACAGCGACGTGATCCGCAAGCAGCACGCCAGCCCCCGCATCAACCTTGAGGCGCTGAAGGCGGCCTTCTCCGACCTCGTCATCAGCGAACAGCTCCTGCGGGAGCTCGGGCCCGCCGCCATCGCCGGCGGCGCCATGTTCCTGTATGGGCCGCCGGGCACCGGGAAGTCGTCGATCGCCGAGCGGCTCCTGCGCATCTACGGCGACTTCGTCCTCGTCCCCTACGCGGTGGAGGTCGACAGCCAGATCATCAACGTGTTCGACCCCGTCGTGCACGAGCCAGCCGAGGAGCAGCCGACCACCATCGACCGACGCTGGGTCCTGTGCCACCGTCCCTGCGTCATCGTGGGCGGCGAGCTCGGCCCCGAGATGCTCGACCTGAAGTACCAGCGCGAGAGCGGCACCTACGTGGCCCCCGTGCAGATGCAGGCCAACAACGGGATCCTGGTGATCGACGACTTCGGCCGTCAGGCGCATCTCACCCCCGAGGCGCTGCTCAACCGGTGGATCGTGCCCCTCGACCGCCAGCGCGACCACCTGATGCTCGATCACGGCGTGAAGTTCGACATCCCCTTCGACGCGAAGATCGTGTTCTCCACCAACCTCCAGCCCGAGACGCTGGGCGACGAGGCCTTCTTCCGCCGCATCCAGTCGAAGGTGCTGATCCCGTCGATCACCGACGACGCCTTCGACGAGGTCCTGCGCCGGGTCTGTGAGCACAACGGTGTGCGGTTGGCGCCGGGCGCCCCCGAGCACATCCGGCGCACGAGCCGCGAGCTCGGCGACGGCGATCTGCGGCCCTACCTGCCGGCGGCGATGTGCAAGATCCTCGAGTCGATCTGCACCTTCGAGGACCTCGAGCTCGAGCTCCATCCGGAGATGATCGAGCGCATCGCCCACATGTACTTCACCCACACCGACGATCGCGGTGGCGAGATCGCGGTGGCGGCGTCGGCCCGGGTGCCGGTCACCATGCCGGCAGGCTCGCTCGCCAACTCCGCAAACGCCGCCCTGGCCGTGGGCGAGACGGTCGGGCCGCGCCACCGCGACGCCATCGCCAATGCCATCGAGGGAGGGTCCCCCGAGTCGATCGCCGCAGCCGTCGAGGCCGCCGCGGCGCGCCGGCAGGCCGACCTGGGCGTCCCCTTCAGGAGCGTGCACGAGGCAGTGTCACGACGCTTGGCCCAGGAGGCCGTCGCCGGCGAGCCCGGCCGAGGCAACTGACCTCACTTGACCGCCTGAGGGTGCACGACGACACTTGTCGGCTCATGTCGAGCCCATCCGTCGCGCCTCGAACCGCCGCTCACACGGCCGCCGACGGGGAGCTCCCCCTGCGGATCGCCTTCCTCACCTACCGGGGCAAACCCCACGTGGGGGGCCAGGGCGTCTACACCCGGCACCTGACCAAGGCCCTGCTCGATCTGGGCCACGAGGTCGAGGTGCTCGGCGGTCAGCCGTTCCCCGTCCTCGACCCCCGAGTGCCCCTCGTCGAGCTGCCCAGCCTCGACATCTACAACGACTACTACCCGATGCGCCTGCCCGGCGTCTGGGAGATCAAGTCGCTCGGCGACGCCGTCGAGGTCGCTGCGTTCATGGGTGGCTCGTTCCCCGAACCGCTGGCGTTCAGCGTGCGGGCGTTCCAGCACCTGCGTCGGCGCATCAACGAGTTCGACCTGGTGCAGGACAACCAGAGCCTCGGCTACGGCCTGCTCGGGATGCAGCGGATGGGCCTCCCGGTGCTGGCCACCATCCACCACCCCATCACCGTCGATCGCCGCCTGGAGATGGAGCACGCCGAGTCTTCGTGGAAGCGCCTCTCCAAGGCCCGGTGGTACGGGTTCACCAAGATGCAGACCCGGGTGGCCTCGCAGATGCCGCGGGTGCTGACCGTGTCGCAGAGCTCGCTGAGCGACATCAGCGCCGACCACCGCGTGCCCCTCGAGCGGCTCAACGTGGTCCCGGTGGGCGTCGACCAGGACCTGTTCCGCCCGCTTCCCGGCGTGCGGCCGGTGCCGGGACGGTTGATCACCACCGCCAGCGCCGACGTCACCATGAAGGGGCTCCGCTACCTGCTCGAGGCGGTCGCCAAGCTGCGCACCGAACGCCCCATCGAGCTCGTGGTCATCGGGCGGCTGAAGGAAGGCGGACCGTCGGCGCGCACGATCGACGAGCTCGGCCTGCGCGACGTGGTCACCTTCGTCACCGGCGTGCCCGAGCAACGCATCATCGAGCTCTACTCCGAGGCGGAGCTCGCCGTGGTGCCCTCGCTCTACGAGGGCTTCTCGCTGCCCGCCATCGAGGCCATGAGCTGCGGGGTGCCCCTGGTGGCGACCACCGGCGGTGCCCTGCCCGAGGTCGTCGGCAACGACAACGAGACCGCTCTGGTGGTGCCACCGGGCGACGGCGACGCCCTCGCCGCTCGCATCGCCACCGCCCTCGACGACCCCGAGCTACGGGCGCGCATCGGTGCGGCCGGCCGCCAGCGGGTGATCGAACGATGGACGTGGCGCCACACCGCGGTTGGCACCGTCGAGCAGTACCGGGCGCTCCTGGCCGAGACGCCGCACATCCAGGCCCGCCGGCCGGGTGGTGCGGGGTCGGCGCCGCGCTACCAACGACGACGCTTCACGGCGAAGGACACCTGAGGGGTGCTCACCGCGGATTACGACCGCCTCGGGCTCCAGGCGGGCGACCGCCTGCTCGACCTCGGGTGCGGGTTCGGGCGCCATGCCTTCGAGGCCCTGCGGCGCGGCGCCCGGGTCGCAGCCTGCGACATGGCCCTCCCCGAGCTCCAGCAGGTGCTCGACACCGCGGCGGCGATGGTCGAGGCCGGCGAGATCGCTCCGGGCCTCTCCTGCACCTCGGTGAACGGCGACGGCACCCGCCTCCCCTTCGCCGACAGCTCCTTCGACCGGATCATCGCGTCAGAGGTCATGGAGCACGTCCCCGACGACCTGGCCGCCCTCGACGAGCTCACCCGGGTGCTCCGGCCCGGCGGCACCATCGCCGTCACCGTCCCCGCGTGGCTGCCGGAGAAGGTGTGCTGGGCGCTGTCCGACGAGTACCACGCACCGGCGGTGGTCGGTGGCCACGTCCGCATCTACACCGAGGGCGAGCTGCGCCGGAAGATGCGGGGCGCCGGCCTGCAGCCCGGCGGTGCCCACCTCGAGCACGCCCTCCACTCGCCGTACTGGTGGCTGCGCTGCGCCGTCGGCCCGACCGACGACGACCACGCGGCGGTACGGGCGTACCGACGTCTGCTCGAATGGGACATCGTCTCGCGACCGGCCGTCACCCGCATCACCGAACGAGCCCTGAACCCGCTGCTCGGCAAGTCCCTCGTCGTGTACGCCACCAAGCCCGTCACCCGCGCCGCCGCCCGGCCCACCGCGGTGGAGGCCCCGGCGGCATGAGCACCGACGCCTGGCTGCCCGAGATCGACGGGATCCTCACGGCCGACCAGGTCCGGGCCACGGCCGAGGCCATCGCCGACTGGCAGCTGCCGAACGGGATGATCCCGTGGTTCCCTGGTGGTCACGCCGATCCGTGGAACCACGTGGAGGCGGCCATGGCCCTCGCCGTGGTGGGGCTGCACGGCCCCGCCGAGCGGGCCTACCAGTGGCTGGCGGACATGCAGCATCCGTCCGGGGCGTGGCACCAGTACTACCTGGCCGACGGCATCGAGCAGGACAAGCTCGACGCCAACACCATCGCCTACGTCGCCGCCGGGGTCTGGCACCACTGGCTGCTCACCGGCGATCGGGGGTTCGTCGAGGCGATGTGGCCGACGGTGCGGACCGCCATCGACTTCGTCCTCGATCTCCAGACCCCTCGGGGCGAGATCCTCTGGGCCCGCCACGCCGACGGCACACCGTGGTCGTTTGCCCTGCTCACCGGGTCGTCGAGCATCTGCCACAGCCTGCGCTGCGCGGTGGCGGTGGCGGAGCTGCTCGGCCACGAGCGGCCCGACTGGGAGCTGAGCATCGCCCGGTTGGCGGCGGTGGTCCGGGCCCATTGCGCCGGGAACGCCCCCGACGCCTTCGCCCCGAAGGCCCGTTGGGCCATGGACTGGTACTACCCGGTGCTCGGCGGCCTGCTGCGCGACGACGTCGCCCACACCCGGATGGACGCCCGCCGCGACGCCTTCATCGTCGAGGGTCGGGGGGTGCGCTGCGTGAGCGACCGCCCGTGGATCACCGCGGCGGAGACCTGCGAGTGCCTCATGGCCGAGCTCTCGATCGGCAACACCGAGCAGGCCCTCGCCCTGTTCGACTGGGCCCAGGCCCTGCGTGACGACGACGGCCACTACTGGACCGGCATCGTGTTCCCTGACGAGGTCCACTTCCCCGGCGACGAGCGCACGACCTACACCGACGCCGCCGTGATCCTCGCCGCCGACGCCCTCAGCCGCACCTCGCCGGCGTGGGGCCTGTTCGTCGACCACGACGCGCTGCCGCCGATCCTCGACCTCGACGACCTCGACGACGACGTGCTCGACCCCACCGACTGACCGGTCCCCCCGAGCCCCCGCTGCGGGGCGGTCAGGTTTTGGTCAGGTCTTGGTCAGGGAGTGCGGCGCAGGACCCGCAGGGAGCCGGTGGCCGACACCTCGGCGAACTCCCCCGACTCGAGGGCCCGGCGGTAGATCTCGTAGGGCGGGCGGCCACCGTCGGCGGGATCAGGGAACACGTCGTGGATGGCGAGCAGCCCGCCCGGCTCGACCCACGGGGTCCAGGTCTCGAAGTCGCGGTGGGCCGGCTCGGAGCCGTGCCCGCCGTCGATGAACAACAGCGCCAGGGGCGTGCGCCAGTGGCGGCCCACCGTCGGCGAGTCGCCGACGAGGGCGACGACGCTGCCCTCGAGCCCCGCGTCGTGCACGGTGCGCCGGAACCGGGGCAGCGTGTCGATGCGCCCGACCGCGGGGTCGACCAGATCGGGCTCGTGCCACTCCCACCCCGGCTGGTTCTCCTCCGAGCCGCGGTGGTGGTCGAGGGCGAACAGCACGGTGCCCCGGGTGCGGGCGGCGGCACCGAGGTAGACCGCCGACTTGCCGCAGTAGCTGCCGATCTCGAGCATCGGCGACCCGCCGGCGGGTATGCCGAGCGCCGCGTCGTGGAGGGCCAGGCCCTCGTCGGGGGGCATGAAGCCCCGGGCGGCCTCGGCCGCTGCCTGCAGCGCCGGATCGATGGTCATCGGCGCTGGAGCGGGGTCAGTCCTCGTCGGGCGTGTCGTCCTCGTACACCTCGACGTGGAAGAGCTTGTCGAGGAGGAAGAAGCGGAGGACCCACAGCACGCCGAAGGCGAACAGCTGCACGAAGAGGATGACGAGCTTGCTCTTGGTGTGCTCGTCGGCGAAGGAGATGGCGAGCGTGGAGAGCACCAGCCCGGCGACGGTGAACGACCAGAACGGGAGCACCTCCTTCTTCCAATGGCTGCGTCCCCGCTTGCCCCACACCCAGGCCCGGTTCATGTAGTAGGCGGGCACGGCCGAGATGGCGACGGCGGCGATGTTGGAGAACGTGGGCCGCAACCAGTGCTGGAACAGGACCAGGAGCCCACCGCCGAACAGCACGTTGATGACCGACACCCCGACGTAGCGGAGGCCCTTCGTGCGCACGAGCCGCAAGACGTAGCCGACGATCCCGGGTGCCGGGGGGGCGGCAGCAGCTGGCAGCGGGACTGCCGCCGTGGTGTCGGTGTTCATGCGGGGAGTAGCTCCATCCGTCGTGGCAAACACGCGATCTTACCCCTGGCCGGGGGTGTCTCCTGTGTCATCGGCCGTTCACCCCGTCTCCTTGTGCAGGTGTGGGAGATTTGGGCGTGTCCCAGGCCGCCGTCGATGCCCTCCTCACCCTGCTGGACCTCGAACCCATCGAGGTCAACATCTTCCGCGGCGGGAGCCCGCCCGCCGAGCGCCAACGGGTCTTCGGCGGCCAAGTGGCCGGCCAGGCGCTCG
>DATDIY010000341.1:0-3920 GCA_036520815.1 Acidimicrobiales bacterium | reverse complement strand
CATCGTCGACCGCTGCGACGACATGGATCCCGACGCATGGGCCCGTCTGCACGGCACGATGCGCGACCTGCACGCGGTGGCACCGACCTCCGCAACCTCGTCGTCGGTGCCGTGGTGGGACCCGGGCGTCGATGCGTCGGTCGACCCCTGGTCCGACACCGTCATGGTCGGCAGCGTGGAGGTGGGCAACGGGACCAAGGTCGTGCTGCGACCCTCCCGACGCTCCGACGCCCACGACCTCTTCCTCGACGGCATGGACGCCACCGTGGCCGGTGTCTTCCACGACGTCGACGGGTCCGAGCAGGTGGCGGTCACCGTCGACGACGACCCGGCGAACGAGGTCCTGTCGTGGCAGGGCCGCTACCTCTACTTCTTCCCCGACGAGATCGAGCCGAGGCCGTGACCGCCGCCCCTCCCCGGGTGCTCGTCGCGGGCATCGGGAACATCTTCTTCAGCGATGACGCCTTCGGTCTCGAGGTCGTCGCCCGTCTGATGCGCCGGCCCGTCCCGGACGGGGTCGCCGTCGCCGACTTCGGCATCCGGGGGCTGCACCTCGCCCACGAGCTGCTCTACGGCTACGACACCCTCGTGCTCGTGGACGCGCTGGCCCACGGCGAGGTGCCGGGGACGGTGACGGTGCTCGAGATCGACACCGATCCCGACGGTGACGCGCCCGTCGGGCCCGACGACGACGACGGCCACGCGGAAGGCGTCCTCGACGCCCACTCGATCGATCCCACGGTGGTGCTCGCCACCCTGCACCAGCTCGGGGGCGACGTCGGTCAGGCGCTGGTCGTGGGCTGCGAGCCGGTGACCTGCGCGCCGGGGATGGGCCTCTCCGACGAGGTCGACCGGGCGGTCGACCTCGCTCTCGAGACCATCGACCCGCTGCTCGCCGAGCTCGTGTCCTGTCCCCGACAGTCGGAGGTTGCCCGATGAAGAAGCTCTTCGCCCTCGCCGTTCTCGCCGGCATGGCCTTCGTCGTGGTGCAGAGCTGGCCCGACATCCGCCGCTACGTGCGCATGCGGGCGATGTGAACCATGTGCCTCGGGATCCCGGGCCAGCTCGTCGAGTTCGTCGACGCCCACGAGCACCTGGCCCGCGTGGAGGTGAGCGGCGTGGCCCGGGTGATCAACATCGGGCTGTTGGAGGGCGAGCCGCTCCACACCGGTGACTGGGTCCTGATCCACGTCGGATTCGCGATGTCGAAGATCGACGAGCGCGAGGCGGCCGACGCCCTCGACGCGCTGAAGATGCTGGGCGAGGTGTATGACGACGAGCTCTCCCAGCTCCTGGCCTCTGGTGCCGCCGGCGGCGCCGTGGGTGAGCCGGGTGGCGAGATGCCGGCCGCGGTGCGGGAGTGGGCCGAGTGATGCGCTTCGTCGACGAGTACCGCGACCCGGTCACCGCCCGGCACCTGATCCACCGCATCAACGAGCTCGCTGACGGCGCCTCTGTGAAGTTCATGGAGGTGTGCGGCGGCCACACCCACACGATCTACCGCCACGGCATAGAGCACGTCCTGCCCTCCAACGTCGAGCTCGTGCACGGGCCGGGGTGCCCGGTGTGCGTCATCCCGATGGGGCGGGTTGACGACGCCATCGCCGTCGCCGAGCAGGCAGGGGTGATCTTCACGACCTTCGGCGACATGATGCGCGTGCCCGGCAGCCGCGGGAACCTGTTGGAGGCCAAGGCGCGCGGAGCCGACGTCCGGTTCGTCTACTCGCCGCTCGACGCGCTACGCCTCGCCGAGGAGAACCCCAACCGACGCGTCGTGTTCTTCGCTGTCGGCTTCGAGACGACCGCGCCCTCGACGGCGGTGACGGTCCTGCGCGCCCGCGAGCTGGCCGTCACCAACTTCTCCGTCTTCTGCAACCACGTGACGATCGTCCCGCCGATCCGGGCGATCCTCGAATCACCTGACCTGCGCCTCGACGGGTTCCTCGGGCCGGGCCACGTGTCGACAGTCGTGGGCAACCGGCCCTACCGCTTCGTCGCCGAGGAGTACGGCAAACCCCTCGTGACCACCGGGTTCGAGCCCCTCGACATCCTCGAGGGGGTGACCATGCTCCTGCAGCAGCGCCACGACGGGCGGTGCGAGGTCGAGAACCAGTACCGACGGGTCGTGCGCGACGAGGGGAACCCGACGGCGCTGCGGATCATGGCCGAGGTGTTCGAGCTGCGCCCGCACTTCGAGTGGCGGGGCCTCGGGTTCATCGCCCAGAGCGCCCTGCGCCTGCGACCGGAGCTCGCCGAGTACGACGCCGAACACCACTTCGACCTTCCCAACGTGCGGGTCGCCGACCCGAAGGCCTGCCAGTGCGGCGAGGTGCTGAAGGGCGTCATCAAGCCGTGGGAGTGCAAGGTGTTCGGCACCGCCTGCACCCCGGAGACCCCGATCGGCACCTGCATGGTGTCGTCGGAGGGCGCCTGCGCCGCCTACTACAACTTCGGTCGCCTCCACCGCGAAGCGGCGGTCACGCTCGGAAGGTCGAGACCGATCGCCGCCGGCTCGTCGGCCTGATCAGTCCGGGTGGACCTGGCCCCGCAGGTCGTCGAGCCAGTCGCTCGCCTTCTGTCGCGACTCCTCGACCTCGCGGCGCAGCGCCGGACCGTGGTCGCCGGCGGCGGGGTAGGAGCCGAGGAACTTCACGTCGGTCTGCTTGGCCTTGAGCGAGCGCAGCGCATCGGCCACGACCTCGTCGCTGAGGTGCCCCTCGAGATCGATCAGGAAGCAGTAGTCGCCGAGCCCTCGACCGGTCGGACGTGACTCCAGCTTGGTGAGGTTGATCCCCCGGGCGGCGAACTCCTGCAGGATCGTGAGCAGGCTGCCGGGCTCGTCGGCCCGCTGGAACACGACGATCGACGTCTTGTCGTGCCCCGTCGCCGACGGGATGCCCTCCTGGCCGACCAGCACGAAGCGGGTCTCGTTGGCCTCGTGGTCCTCGATGGCGCTGGCGACGACCTCGAGCCCGTAGACCTCCGCCGCCCGGCTCGGCGCGACGGCGGCGCCGTGAGGATCGTCGTGCTGGGCCAGCAGGCGGGCGGCGTCGGCGGTGGAGTTGGAGGCCTCGGCCTCCACCAGCGGCAACTCGCGGGCGAGGTACTTGCGGCACTGGGCGAGGGCGTGCGGATAGGACCAGACGCGGGTGATCTGGTCGAGGCGGACACCGGGCCGGACCATCAGGTCGAGGTGCACGGGCACGACGACCTCGCGCTGGATGAGCAGGTCGGCGTCGAAGGCGAGGGTGTCCTGGTTGACGTTGACCGTGCCCTCGATGGCGTTCTCGATCGCGACGAAACCCAGCTCGACGTCGCCGTTCTCCACCGCGGTGAGCACCGCCGAGAACGTCGACATCGGGATGAGCTTGGCCAGCGACAGGTCGGCCTGGGTGTGCAGTGCCTGCTCGGAGAACGTGCCGACCGGCCCGAGGAAGGCGATCGAGTGAGCCGCCCAGTCGGGCGACCCCGAGGCGGGGGAGGGGGAGCCGGTCACATCGTGAAGGTTAGGGCTCCGCCCGCGCGCCGCTCATGACCGTTTCCCGAACCGCTTCCTCCGGCGGGCGCTGGCATCCTGGGTCGGTGACGAGCGACGGTGCGGGCAGGTTGGTGTCGGTGAACGTCGGCCGCCGGCGGACGGTGCGGTGGCGCGACCGCGCGGTGAGCACCGCCATCTGGAAGGCCCCGGTCGTCGGACCGGTCGAGGTGGCGGTTGGAGGGGGCGGGGTCGAGGGCGACGTGCAGGCCGATCGACGGGTTCACGGCGGAGTCGACAAGGCCGTCTACGCCTACGCGGTCGAGGACTACTCCTGGTGGGAGACCACCACCGGCGCGCTCGAACCCGGCCGGTTCGGCGAGAACCTCACGACCGAGGGCATCGATCTCGTCGCCGCCTGCGTCGGCGACCGGTGGCGCATCGG
>DATDIY010000340.1:0-8401 GCA_036520815.1 Acidimicrobiales bacterium | reverse complement strand
GTTCGAACCCCTCGGGAGGCACGCCGACCGGCCATCCCTCGATCGGTGGGATCTCGAGCCGCAGCGGAGGATCCCATCCCTCCTCCGGGGTCCAGGAGCGCACGACCTTCCCGGGAACGCCGGCCACAACCGAGTGGTCGGGCACCGTGCCGCGCACGACCGTGCCGGCGGCGATCGTGCAGTTGCGCCCGATGTCGGCGCCGGGGAGCACCACGACGTTGGTGCCCAGCCACGTGCCCGCACCGATCCGCACCGGCTCCTCGGCCAGCAGCTGGAGCCCGACGGGCAGCCACGGGTCGGCATAGGTGTGGTTGTGGTCGGTGACGTACACGTTGGGCGCGAAGGTGACGTCGGCCTCGATGTCGACGCGGCGTCGGGCGACGATCCAGCAGCCCTTCCCCACGGTGCTGCGGTCGCCGAGGGAGATCACCGGTTCGCCAGCGGCGGGGTAGGCCTCGGTCGGCATGCCGACCGAGAAGGTGACGTCGGGGCCGACCATGCAGTCCCGCCCGATGTGCACGGCCTGGCCGTTGACCAGGTCACCGGTGGGGAACGAGACGAAGCTCCCCGCACCGAACGAGCCGTAGCGGCGGGCCAGCGGGTGATCGGGGCCGATGAGGCCCTTGCGCCTCCCCCACTCCCACGCCCGGTGCAGGGCGGTGACCGTCATCCGGTCGAGGCGGCGGCGCAGCTCGGTCGGGATCGGCACGGCCGGCCACCGTACGCGAAACGTCGGGGTCGGTCAGTCGTCGTGCGGTCGGCGCCGGTCCTGCTTGCGTTGGGCCTGGCGACGCTTGGCGTCGAGGCGTCGTTGCACCGCACCCTTCGACGGTCGGGTGGGACGGCGGGGCGGCTCGACCCGAAGCGCCCCGGCCAGGCGGATGCGGAGGCGGTCGAGGGCGATCCGCCGGTTGCGCAGCTGGGAGCGCTCGTCGTCGGCGCTGACCACCACGACGTCGCCGAGCCTTTGCCGCACTCGCTCGCGCTGCACGTCGTTCAGCGCGTTCGAACCGACCACGTCGAAGCGGACCTCGGCGCGGGTGTGGGCCCGGTTGGCGTGCTGGCCGCCGGGGCCACCGGACGGCCCGAAGCGCCACTCCAGCTCCGCGGTCGGGATCGCCACCGAGCCCGTGACCCGCACGACGTCGTCGGCCTCCACGGGATCGAGCCTACGGGTGCCCGTCGAGGGCCCCGGGCCATGGACGTCGGACGTCGGTGGAGCCGGGACGTCTCTGGATCAGGCCGAGGTGGGGCCGGCGCCGAGCTCACGGGCGGCCCGGAAGCGCTCGGCCGGTTGGGGCGCGCCGAAGAGCCAGCCCTGGCCGTAGTGACAGCCCATGCCGGCGAGCACCTCCAGCTGCGACTCGCGCTCGATGCCCTCAGCCACCACCCGCCGTCCCATCGAGCGGGCGAGGGCGACGATGCGGGCGGCGAAGTCCGCTCCTTCGGCGGTGACGTCAACGTCGGCGGTGAAGGTGCGATCGACCTTGATGAGGTCGAAGGGCATCGTGCGCACCAGTCGCAGCGACGACCAGCCGGTGCCGAAGTCGTCGAGGGCCAGCCGCACACCGAGGTCCCGCAGGCCGTCGAGGCGGGCGGCGACCAGATCCTCGTCGGCGCCGAGCACGTGCTCGGTGATCTCGACCACCAGGCGGGCCGGGTCGAGACCGGTGCGCTCGAGGTGGTCGGCCACCAGCCCGAGCAGGTCGTCGGCCAGGAGCTGGGTGACCGACAGGTTCACCGACACCGACAGCGGGGCGGCACCGGGGGCCTTCGGCCACTGCACCGCCTGCTCCATGGCGGGGCCGAGCGTCTGCAGGGAGATGGCGGCCATGAGGCCGGCATCCTCGGCGACCTGCAGGAACTCCCCCGGCGAGTGCAGCTCGCCGTCCGCAGTGCGCCAGCGCAGCAGCGCCTCGGCGGCGGTGACCTCGCGGGAGGGCAGCTCGACGATGGGTTGGAGCCAGATCTCCAGCCCGCCGGTCTCGAGCGCGTCACGCAGCCCGGTCTCCACCCGCCGACGGTGGCCCGCACGGCGGCGGGTGTCCTGGTCGGCGACGACGACCCGGCCCCGACCGAGGCGCTTGGCCTCGTACATGGCGTGGTCGGCGTCGGCGATCCACGACTCGGGGTCGGTCCAGCGCTGGCCGTTGACCCGGTCGACGGAGCCGCCGATGCTCGCCGCCACCCGCAGCCCGGTGCCGGCGGGCGGCGCCGAGGCGAGGGCCAGCGCCAGTCGCTGACCGACCCGGCGGGCAGCCAGCTGAGGGTCGTCGCCCTCGAGCTCACGACACAGCACGGCGAACTCGTCGCCACCGAACCGGGCGGCGACGTCGCCGGCCCGCACGGTGCGTTGCAGCGCTTCGGCGACCGACACCAGCACGGCGTCGCCGACAGAGTGGCCATAGGCGTCGTTGACCTGCTTGAACCGATCGAGGTCGAACAGCAGCACCGCGGCGGGGCCGGTGCCGGTGAGCAGCTGCTCGCCCAGTGCCTCGGTGAACCCGGCCCGGTTGGCCAACCCGGTGAGGCCGTCGACCGTGGCCCGCTCGCGCAGTTCGGCGGCGGCGAGGTGGCTCGACCGGGCGAGCAGCAGGATGCCCCGGGCCTGGAGGCCACCGGGTGACTCGTCGCCGTCGAGGGCGTCGATCAGCTCGTCGATGCCCTCCGGTGCGTCCTCGTAGGAGGCGTCCTGGTGGACGAGCAGCGCCAGCACGAGGCGGCACACCTCGGCGAGGGGACGGCCCGAGGCGATGGCTTCCAGCGCGGCAGCGGAGTCGGCCAGGAGCCGGTCGTGGCGATGCCGGCGCGACACGTTGCGGGTGGTGACGAGCACACCCTGGATCACCGGGTCGTCGAGCAGGTTGCAGGCGGTGGCCTCGATGACCTCCCAGTGCCCGTCGGCGTGGCGCATCCGCAGCTGGCAGTCGATCTCCACCGCGGGCGTGGCCAGGACCTGCAGGGTCAGGTCGTCGAAGATCGGCAGGTCCTCGGGGTGCACGAGGGTGCGGGCGTTGACGGCGACGAGGTCGTCGTGGCCGAGGATGGGCCCGCCGTCGCCGCCGCTGGAGCGCACGGTGCCGTCGGCGTCGAGCACCGAGATGGTGGCGGCGGCAGCGCGCAGGAGCGACGCGTAGTACGTCTCGCGCTCGCCGGCTGTCACCGGCCCCGCCTCCAGGTCCCCGCTCCGCACGTCGTGCACGCTACCGCTGACCACGGAGCGTGACCAACTATTCTCTGAGTGTGCCTCGGTCACCCGAGGAAGGTGGCGACGACCGCCTCTGGCGGGCGGCCCACGGCGGCCCGATCGGCGGTCTCCAGCAGCGGCCGCTGCAGCAGCTCCGGGTGCTCGACGAGCAGGTCGATCACGGCGTCGGACGTGGTGTAGGCGTCCGCCTCCAGGTTCAGCTCCTTGAAGCGGTTGTCGTGGCGCACCAGCGCCGACACGTCGTCGTCGAGGTGCCCGACGATGCGTTCGAGGTCGCTCCGACTGGGCGGCGTCTTCAGGTACAGGACGGTGTCGAAGTCCGCTCCGGCCGCCTCGAGGGCGTCGAGGACCTTCCGCGAGGTCGAGCACTTCGGGTTGTGGAAGAGGGTCAGGTCGGCCATGGCCGGATCCTAGGCAGGCCGGGGCACCACGACAGGGGCTCGTGGGCGACGCAGCCCGGCGGCCCGGAGCCGGCGGACGAGCACCCGGGCGTCGACCTCGACCGCACCCAGGCGGACGACGTCGTCGCGGTACTCCTCGGGCACGTCGTAGTGGTCGCCCTGGAACGCCCGGCGGGGGATGCCCAGCTGCTCGACGAAGGCGTGGAGCTCGTCGTAGCTCTCGTCGCTGACCAGGTGGGACCACCGGCGTCCTCGCCACACCCAGATCGCCTGATCCACCAGCACAGCCATTGCTGCAACGCTATCGGGATGCCCTTCAGCCCCCATTCAGCGTCGGGCGGGACAGTCCCTCCTATGGCTACGCCTCTCGACCGAGCGCCGATCCCTCCCCGTCGGTGGACCGAGCCCAGGCCGTCCTCCCCTGGAGACGACGGGGTACGCCGTGAGCGGCGCGCGGCAGTGGTGACGTTCGTGATCGCGCTCGCCGTGGCTCTCGTGCTCCGACGAAGCGCCGTCGTCGGGCTCGCGGTGGTGGCGCTGGTGCTCGTCCCGCTCGAACGAGCCGTCCCACTGCGACGCCAACGGGTGCTCCGACCCGGGATCCTCACCGACGTCACCCACTTCCTCGTCACGGGCCTTCTCGTGGCGCTGGCCGCCGTCGTGGCCGTGGTCGTGGTCGCCATCCCCCTCGTGCCACTGCGTCGGCTCGACCTCGAGGGCCTCCTGCCGGGTTGGGCGTCGGTCGGGCTCGCCGTGGCGATCGTGCTCGTCGGGACCTACTGGGGCCACCGCCTGACCCATCGGGTGCCGAGCCTGTGGCGATTCCACTCCGTGCACCACAGCATCGAGCACATGGATTGGGTCGCCGCCGCCCGGCTGCACCCCGTCGACGCCGTGTTCACCCAGACGTTCGCTGTCGTGCCCCTCGTCGCGCTCGGCTACCAGGGCGGTGCCCTGGCCGGAGTGGTCGCGCTGGTGACGGCCCTGGCGATCTTCCAGCACGCCAACGTGCGACTCCGGTTCCCCGTGCTCCGGTGGGTGCTGCCGACCCCCGAGTGGCACCACTGGCACCACGCGACCGACCCCGACGCCCACGACACGAACTTCGGGCTCCCCTTCGTCGACAGGGTGTTCGGCACCGCCTTCCTGCCGCGGGGCCGCCGGCCGGAGGGCTTCGGGGTCCCCGATCCTGTCCCCACCGACGACTACCTCGGCCAACTCCGCTACCCCTGGGCGGGCGGCGCGCTCGAGCGAACGACCTGAACGGGACACGCGACGCGGGTCAGGGACGCCAGAGCTCGCAGAGGTTCGGCGGAAGGCGACCCCCCTCGAGGCAACCACCGTCGACGAGGACCCTGTCGCCGATCGGTTCACCGAGGTCGACCTGCGCAAGTGTCGGTGTGTTCGCCGGGCAGGTTCGGTTCGCAGGCGGGAACTCGGGCGGCCGGAACGTGACCCGGACCTCGGTGCTCGACAGCTCGACGATCGCGGGCCCGACATCGCCCGACTGGCCGCCGGCGCACTCCCCGCGGGCTACTGCCGCCACGAAGCCGGTGGAGTCACGGGTGATCTCGGTGCTCTCCAGTTGCCATCCGGCGAGCGTCAGATCCGGCGCTGGTCGGATGGCGGTCGACGGAGCGGTGGCGTCGGACCGGTACAGGAAGAAGAGCGGGGCGCTCGGTTCCGGCCCCGGGTACTGACCTCCGGCGTAGACGTAGAGTGCGGAGCCGACAGGACAGTCGGCGGCATCGGTGAGGCGGACCTCGATGCCGAAGTCGTCGACCGTGACGATCGAGTACTCCCCGCCGTTCTCCCCGACCCACGCCCAGCCAAGACCAGGCCCGACGCGCGTGTCGATCGCTCCGGGGTAACGCTCCCCCAAGTCGCCCGAGTGCGCCGACAGAGCGGCCTCTGCGACGTCGCGGTCAGTCACGGCATTCGTCATCTCGGGCAGCCCATCTCCGGAGACCGGCTGTCCGTCCTCCACCGTTCGTCGGGGCAGGCTGTCCGGGCAGAGGACCCAGCCTGGGTCGTCCAGCGGAGTGGTGGTCACAGGTTGGGAGTCGGTATCGCGCCAGATCACCAAGCCGGCGATCGCACCGGCGACGAACAGCACCAGGGCGGCAGCGACCAACCACGGACGGGCACGGCGACCCCCCGCCGAGCCGAGGCCGGCCGGGGAGGTCTCGAGGTCGATGACCACGTCCTCACCCGACGACGACGTGGCGCTGGTGTCCACCCGACCGACGGTCCGGTCGGCGAGAGAGCGGAGCTGGTCCTCCAGCGAGCGGGTCACGACTCCTCCTCCACGGCGAGCTGGCGGCGGAGACGGGCCAGCCCCCGTGTCACGTGGGCTCGAACTGTCGACTCCGAGCGACCGGTGAGACGCCCGACCTCGGCGTTGCTCCACCCGCACCCGACGACGAGGAACACAGCGACGCGCTGCTTCTCGGGCAGGGCGGCGAGGGCCCGGGGCAGCTCGGGCTCGTAGTCCTGCAGGTCGGGTGGTGGAGGCGGGTACACGGGCGGGAGCGCTTTGCGCCGGTTGCGGGTCTGCGACCGCCCGACCGTGAACAGGTAGCCGACGGGCGACTCGATCTCTCCGAGGCCGTCCCGGTGCTCCCAGGCGTAGGCCATGGCGAGAGCGTGCGCCTCGCTGCCCCGATCGGCGCCCAGGGCACCGACGAGGGCCTGGCGCAGCGGGAGCCACACCCGCGCCGCGAAGGTCTCGAAGTCCTCTTCCGCCTCGCTCGCCATCGACCCCTCGTCCACCGGGCGCCCCAGATCCATCATCACCCCACAGAGGCACCGACCACGCCAAACCCGCGACACCCCGGGAGGAGGCTCAGGTGAGGAGGGGGGCGGGGAGGGTCCAGGGGTGGCGGTCGACCGAGTCGGGGTCGAAGGGGACGAGCAGGTCGGACGGAGTCACCGGCTGGCCCGGTTCGCAGAGACCGAGCGACGCACCGAACCACCCGAGCACCTCCGCCGGCGATCGGCCGGCGGCGAGCTGGTCGGCCAGGGTGACCGAGCCGTGGCGCTTGGCCAGCCGTTCCCCGTCGGGACCGAGCACGAGGGGCACGTGGGCGTAGGCGGGCACGTCGATCCCCAGCATCCGGGCCACCACGATCTGGCGGGGGTGGTGTCGAGCAGGTCATCGCCACGGACGACCTCGCCGATGCCCTCGTCGTGGTCGTCGACCACGACCACCAGGTTGTAGGCCGGCGCGCCGTCGGCTCGGCGGATCACGAAGTCGTCGACCGCCCCGGACACCTCACCCGCCACCCGGTCGTGGAACGTGACGATCTCGCCCTCGGCTCGGAGGCGCCACGACGGCCGCCGACCGGCGGCCTCGTGGCGGGCCTTGGCGGCGGCGTCGAGGTCACGGCACGTCCCCGGATAGGCGCCGGCCGGCAGCGGCCCGTGGGGCGCCGACACCGATGCCTCCACCTCGGCCAGGATCTCCCGGCGGGTGCAGTAGCAGGGGTAGGCCCGGTCGTCGGTGACGAGACGGGCCATCGCCGCTTCGTGGCCCGCCCGCTGCGCCGATCCGAACGTGACCGGGCCGTCATGGTCGAGGCCGAGGGCGTCGAGGTCGGCCGCAGCGGCCACCGCGTGGGCGGGGCGACAGGCGACAGGATCGAGATCCTCGATCCGCAGGCGAAAGGCGCTCCCGTCGGCGCGCGCGAACAACCACGCCAGCAGGGCGGTGCGGAGGTTGCCGAGGTGGAGCGGCCCGGTGGGGCTGGGAACGAAGCGTCCGTCGGGCAAAGGTGTCCTCAGGTCCGGGACCGGCTCGAGCGATCTCGAGCCGGGTCAGCGGACGCTGGTCGAGCTCAGACGACCGTGGTGGGGTCGGTGCCGTGGCCGATGCGGACGAAGGACCGGTTGTCCTTGGCCAGCACGTCGAACTGAGCGGTGTGGAAGGCCACGGTCGGGCCGCCGTCGCGGGGCGTCGCCGTGATGCGCAGCTCGAAGAAGACGTACTCCGGCTGGATGACCCGGTCGAACAGGTCGACCGAGTTGATCTCGTACTTGGCGACGAAGTCGGTGTAGTGGGCGCGAGCCGCGTCCTTGCCGTGCAGCTCGATGAGGGCGCCGGTGTCGTTGACGTAGTCACGGACGCCGCCCGCCACGTCGTCGTTGAACGTGTCGAGCATCCCGTCGACGTCGCCGGCACGGAAGGCGTCGAGGTAGCGCTCGTTCAGCTTCAGGATCCACTCCCGCAGTTCCAGGCGATCGGTCGGGATGTCGGCGGGCACGTCACCGCGCCCGTAGAAGTCCTTGGGCAGCAACGGGAACACCAGCTCGCCGGAGATGCCCTTCTTGGAGCTGACCGGGAAGAGCCCGAGCAGGTGGGTGCCGGGCGACGGCTCCGGCTCGGTCTTGACATGCCCGTACGAAATCGACTCGTTGAACACGTACCACGTGCCCCGGAGCTCGATGAGCGACTCGGAGCGAAGCAGGTCGCTTCTGCCCCGGACCTCCTCGTAGGCCTCGCGGATCTCGTCCCAGGTGTTGATGATGATGGCGCGGACGGTGCCGTCGCCGTGGATCCGTGGCTGGATCGTGTAGCCCCAGGGGCCTTCGTCCATCAGCGTGGTCATCAGCTTCACGTAGTCGCCGTCGGCGGCGACGACCTCGGCGTCGATGTGCCGCCAGGTCTCCTCGGTCGCATGCTTCGCGGAGTCCGCGCTCGCCTTCAGCATGTTGGGATCGGGATCGATGACAGGCATCTGCACTTCCTCGTCGATGTGGGCCTCGAGGGCCGAGGGGTCGGGGGGGCCGGGCC